>CAMTPD010000076.1 GCA_947074265.1 uncultured Porphyromonadaceae bacterium | reverse complement strand
GCTCTTTAAAATGGCATAACTTAGGATGTGCTTGTACATAGTTGAGAATCTTTGTAAAAGCTGCACTTTGGAAGTAAGGAGAATCCATATTGCTGATAAAGTGAATAGACATTCGGTTGTTTTTTAGTACCAACTTTTCGATACCTAAACTTCTGGCCATACGGCGAAGTCTTACAATGCGAATCAACTCTTTACCCTCTTGCGGAATCTTACCAAAGCGGTCTTCCAATCTGCTCACAAAAGCCTGAATCTCGCGCTCTTCTACCATATTATCAAGCTCTCGGTATAGCAATACACGTTCCGAGTCGCTTGGTATATAGTTCGGAGCAAACATCAATTCAAGATCGCTCTCTACAAATGTCTCCGAAACATAATGCTCACCGTTGTCGGTATCAGCACCCGGATCCTCTTGGTACAAGTCGGCAAATTCATCGTTCTTCAGTTCCTGTACAGCTTCAGCCAAGATCTTCTGATACGTCTCATATCCGAGGTCGGCAATAAAGCCACTCTGCTCGGCACCCAACATATTTCCCGCACCACGAATATCGAGGTCTTGCATTGAAATATGAATACCGCTACCCAACTCCGAGAAGCTTTCAATGGCCTGCAATCTACGTCGCGACTCCTGACTCAACATGTGTAGAGGAGGAGCAAGCAAGTAACAAAAAGCCTTCCGGTTGCTACGACCCACACGACCGCGCAACTGGTGCAAGTCGCTCAAACCAAACTGATGCGCATTGTTTACGATGATTGTATTCGCATTTGGGATGTCGATACCCGACTCGATAATACTTGTAGCAATAAGCACATCGTATTCGTAATTGACAAAGTCGAGAATAATTTGCTCAAGCTTCTGAGGCTCCATCTGTCCGTGGCCTACGATAACGCGTGCATCAGGCACTTCGCGTTTGATCAAAGCCTCCAGTTCATAGATATTCTGTATTCGGTTGTTTACAAGAAACACCTGTCCGTTACGGCTCATCTCAAAGTTGATTGCTTCGCGAATAATCTCCTCGTTGAAGCGATGCACCTCCGTTTGCACCGGATAGCGATTGGGTGGAGGAGTCGAGATGGTAGACAAGTCGCGAGCACCCATCAATGAGAACTGCAATGTACGCGGAATCGGAGTAGCCGTCATCGTGAGTGTATCCACATTTACCTTCATTTGTTTCAGCTTCTCTTTGGTCGAAACTCCAAACTTTTGTTCTTCGTCGATAATAAACAAACCAAGATCCTTGAATTGAATATCCTTGCTGGCAATACGATGCGTACCCACCAAGATATCAATCTCGCCATCCTTGAGTCGCTTCAATATCTCCTTCACCTCCGAAGCCTTACGAGCACGACTGATATAATCTACCGTACAAGGAAAGTCTTTAAGACGCTCTTTGAATGTCTGGAAGTGTTGATAAGCAAGCACCGTGGTAGGTACCAATACAGCCACCTGTTTGCTATCCGTTACCGCTTTAAACGCAGCACGAATAGCGATCTCAGTCTTACCAAAACCTACATCACCACACACCAGTCGATCCATCGGTTGGTCGCTCTCCATATCCTGTTTTATGTCTGCCGTAACCTTCATTTGGTCCGGAGTATCCTCGTAGATAAACGAAGCCTCTAGTTCGGTTTGTAGGTAGCTGTCGGGACTGAAAGCAAAACCCTTTTCATCTTTGCGTTTCGAGTAGAGCAAGATCAAGTCACGAGCAATATCCTTCACCTTCTTCTTGGTGCGCTCCTTCATCTTCTCCCAAGCTCCGGTACCCAGTTTATTTAGCTTCGGAGGATCACCCTCTTTGCCCTTGTACTTCGAAAGTTTGTGCAACGAGTGAATACTCACGAAAATAATATCATCGTTGAGGAATGTCAATTTGATTGCCTCCTGAATACGTCCGTTAACCTCCGTGCGCACCAAACCACCAAACTTCCCGATACCATGGTCTATGTGTACGATATAGTCGCCCGGAGTAAACTGATTCAGCTCCTTAAGCGAAAGCGAAATCTTACCCGAACGAGCCTGATCCGACTTGAGACTATACTTGTGGTAACGATCAAAAATCTGGTGATCCGTAAAGAAGCAAGCCTTCAAGGTATTATCCGTATACCCCTCATGCACCGTTTTGATAACCGGTGTAAAGGAGATGTTATCCTTTCTGTCGTCGAAGATAGTTTTCAAGCGTGCAGCCTGCTTCTCCGCATCGGTAAGGAAATAAATCGAGTAGCCCTTCTCCATAAAGTCACGGAGCGACTCAGCCACCAAATCGAAGTTTTTATGAAACAACGGCTGAGGCATCGTACTGAACTCAATCGTAGCATTCGGTTCTCCCAGCGTTTTAGGTCCAAACTGAATGCGCGTAAAGTTGAGCAGTTCACGAACAAACTGATCCGAGTCGACCAACTTCTTACGCATCTTCTCCGCACTTTCAAAACTCTCCTCATCGGCAATCACCGGTTGGTCGTTGTAGATACCGTAGATTCGTTCGCGAGCCCATTCCAAGTCCCTTCCCGCAATACGCGTTGTAGCAGGTAGGAAACTCATCATCGAAGCACTATCGAGTCCTGAGCGACTCACCTCCGGTACTATATATATACTGTGTAGTTTTTCTTTCGAAAGCTGAGTCTCCACATCAAACGTACGGATGGTCTCCACCTCGTCACCAAAGAAGTCGATACGATACGGAAACTCATGTGAAAACGAAAACACGTCGAGAATACTACCACGTACCGAGTACTGTCCCGGTTCGTACACGTAATCGACACGTTCAAAACCATATTGGTCGAGCACATCCGCCACAAACATGTTGTCGATCTTCTCATCCACGCTAATCTTCAGCGTATTTTCCTTCAGCGTCTCTTTCGAAACCACGCGTTCGGCAAGCGCATCGGGATACGTCACGATGACAAACTTCTTGGGAGGAGTCTGTAAAAAACTCAGCACCTCGGTACGAAGAATCTCGTTGGCCGGGTCGATATGTCCGTATTTGATAGCTCTGCGGTAAGCCGAAGGGAAGAAAAAAACATGCTCACCACCTGTTATTTGCATTACATCGTTGTAAAAATATCCAGCCTCCTCAAGATCGGAAAGAATACATACAAGCTGCTCATCACCTTCTTTAAAAGCAGAAGAAAGCACCATGGCAGCAGCCGAACCCTGTAAACCCTTTAATGCAATATTATCAGATTGTTTCGAGGTTGAAAGAAGCTTCGTTAATGCCGTCATCCCCGGATGTCGGTCATATAAATGTCGTATTTCAGATAAGTTCAAAGCGTACTAGTTTAGATACGGTTCAAAGGTAAAAAAATAAGATAAGAAACTATAACTAAGTTTTGGCAACCTTTTTATCGGCCAAAATCTTTTTACATAACAATTCAAATACAAAAAAGACAGACGTATGAAACTATTTTTATTAGCCATATTTATAGCTTTAAACGTAGTGGTAAGATCCCAAGATCCCGACTTTAAAGTCATGCATAACCTCACAGCCGAAAACTATTTCAAAGCCTTAGACCTATTCAATCACTACCAAGACAGCATGTCAGACAAGAATAGACTAATGGCTCAAGTATTCTTATATTCCTATTTCTTTCAGCCCGAGAAAGCCATCCGAACAACCGATACCTTATTTATGCGATACAAATCATCGCTCAATAATACCCTCTATGTCGTATTTGCAACACTTCAGGCAGAAAACTATGCCTACGTGCAAGATTATGCCAAAGCCGAAGCCATACTCACAGACCTTACCAATCCCGAAAGTTATTACCTGAGCAATACAGCCCGAGAAAGCTACGAAGCACTACAAATACAATACGCAGCATTAAAAAAATACCCACCCCTTCAAATCACAAGACCCAACGAAGCCACCACATTACCTATCTTAGGAGCCACACGCACGCACCTACGCATTCCGGCACGCATCAACAAACAAACCAAGATCTTGATGATCGATACCGGAGCTGCACGCAATGTAATCACAGAAAAAGAGGCAAAAGCCCTAGATGCTAAGATAATATCAGAGCCCGTTCTTATATCCGGTTACGGAGGCAAAGTAAAAGGACGTCAGGCACTGATAGACGAAGTCGTGTTGGGAGACATTGTCATCACCAACATACCCTTTGTCGTGATCCCCGACAACAACTACATCACCGAATATGCCGACGGTATAATCGGGCTGTCCCTGCTTAGCCGTCTCAAAGAAATACACATCTCTACCACCGAAGAGAAAGTCGTATTTCCCGTACAACCGGCTCAGTATCCCATCCATAACAACCTGTTTATCAAGAAAGGATCCATGTTTATCTTATCCAATATAGCCACCGATTCGCTCACATTCTTCTTCGACTCAGGCTTCAACAACTTCTTTCTCAATCAATCCTACTACCTCAAAGAACAAAACTATGTAGACCGGGTAGGCAGTAAGATCGAGCTCGAAACCCGAGGAGTAGGAGGTACGGAACGAAGTTATGCCTATGAGATTCCCTTCTACGACCTTACAGTGGGAACGGGAGAAGTATCCCTGATTCACGTCAGTGTATTGCCAACGAGCGAAGGACTCGCCATCGCCAACAATTACGGTAGTATTGGTCTCTCAGCCATCAATCGTTTCAAGTGGATACAAATCAATTTCGAAACCTGCTCCATCAATGCCATACCATAACAAAGGCTGTCATTGAACAATGCAACGACAGCCTTTTATTTCGTTATTACGAACCTTATTAATCAGCCTTAGGAAGCTTCTGAGTCATACGTATCGAGCTTACCAAGGCAGCTACAACTGCACAACCTATTGCGGCCAACAAAGCCTCTCTAGAACCCTTCAAGTCGGCAAATGCATGAAACATCATCGCAGCAATAGCCGCTCCAATTGTTTGTCCTAGCATACGTGCAATCCCCAACATACCACTCGCAGCACCACTTCGTTGTTGCGGAGCAGAAGAAACAATCGCGACATTGTTTGGAGTTTGGAAAAAACCAAATCCAAAGCCACAAACCATTAGTCGCCAGATGATGCTCCATTCCGAAGCAGTATCCGGAAGCAGAAATAGCAAATACAAGCCACCAGCAAAAATGATCATCCCTATCGTACCCAGCAATCCCGGATTCACCCGTTCTACCAAAATACCCGACACCGGAGCAGCCACAATGGTAGCAACAGGCCAAGCCGTAAGCATCACCCCAATCATAACCGGGCTAAAATGGAGCGCATTTTGCAAAAAGAAAGGAAGAGCAAGCAAAGCAATCATCTGTGCACCAAATGAAGCTATAGAAGTAGCCACCGACAGCGAAAACATCGGTATGCGCATTAAGTCAATAGGAAGGATAGGAGCATCCGTACGTATTTCACGTCTGATGTAGAAAGTACCTATAATCAAGAAAAAGGCCAACGTAATCCAATTAAAACTACCCCGATCATCGTGGCTAAATCCATCCAGGAAGAAAATCAACAAGCCCATCGTAAGCGCGCTAGCCACAGCACCAAAACCATCAAAGCGTCTAGAAATAGTTGAAGGAGGATTATGAGGAAGCAATTTGTAGCCAATGATAAAAGCCAAGATCCCAAGCGGAACATTAATCACAAAAAGCCAATGCCACGAAGCAAAAGATAAAATACTACCCGCAATAGACGGACCGGCAGCAGCCGACACCGAAATCACCATGGCATTGATACCCATACCACGACCCAAAAACTGCGGAGGATATATAATTCGAATCAGAGCCGTATTTACAGCCATCACACTAGCAGCACCCAGTCCTTGCACAGCACGAGCCACCATCAGCATCTCAAACGACTGCGACAAAGCACTAGCCAAAGATCCGATCGTAAATACCACGATCCCCGAAACAAACACCTTTCTGTACCCATGAATCTCACCCAGCGAAGCAAAGATGAGCAGCGTCATTGTAATCACCAATTGGTATCCATTTACAATCCAAATTGAATTCGACGGCGTCAGTCCAAAATCCTTACTCAGCGTAGGCAACGCAATATTCATAATCGTACCATCGAGCACCGACATCGAAATAGCCAACAACACAGCCACTACAGCCATGTAATGCTTCATCTCAAAAACTTCCTTTGGTTTCTCCATAAAAAAAATATGTTGTTCTATATTAATCTTATAGAACAACATATTATCAGAACCGAAAGTTCGTATTATTTCGTGTGTACCTGGAATTGACTAATCAAAGGAGTACCAACCGACGACGTAATTTTCGCTTTCAGTTTGCTAAACACATTCGGAGCATCAATCACATCAATCTTTCTCTTACCTACCGAAGTTCCGGCAGCCAAAGGAATCCACTCGTTCAAGTTTACGTCATAACCTTCAATTTCGTAAGCTCTCACACGTTGGCCATATTGATACGCCTCGCTTAGGTCTGTATATCCGATAGCCGAAGGTTTGTCCAGTTCAAGAATCACCTCGTTAGCAGGAATCTTTGTAACCGTAGCAAGCGGACTACCAAAACGACGCTCAATCTCAGCACCAAACTCCTCGTAGCGTTTCATATCATCCGGATGTACCGATCCGTCAGGCATCGGAGCACAATTCAAGATCAAGAAACTATTTCTACCTACCGACTTAATATAGCAATCCATCAATTCATCAACCGATCTTCTATTCTCAAGAGCCGACGGGCGCATGTGCCAACAACCGTGGTGCAAGTGAGTATCAGCTTGGTGTGGAGCCCAGAAGTCGCCATCCGGATTATCCGTACCCTGCTTTTGATTACCATCAGCCTCAAACTGAGTTGTACAAGGAATACTCATTTGTTCGGTTGTAGTAACCGACCAGCACGGATCACTTACCGTACCTG
>CAMTPD010000075.1 GCA_947074265.1 uncultured Porphyromonadaceae bacterium | reverse complement strand
ATTGCGAAACTTACGGCTGCGGGTACAGCTTCGGTATTGCACCGAATTCCCATTTTAAAGTATCATTACAATTTGCTTGCAACTCATACTACCTTCTTGTGCAAATATAATCAGAAACTTTCACCAGAGCAACAATGCTCGGTAACTATCTACACTACAAGCGTATAATTCGACTCATAGTTTATGACTATCAACTCATTAGAATAGTCAATTAAAATATCTTGCTGTAGGGCTTTGAACAGGATATCTTCGCAGTACAAAAAAACAAATGAGTATAAACCTTAAAACAAAAACAGGTATGAAAACTTTAAATTACATCAAATTAGAAGAGTCTAAAATACAAAACGTATTGGCTTCGTTGAATCAACTGCTGGCTGATTATCAAATATATTATTCGAACCTGAGAGGTTTCCACTGGAACATCAAAGGTCGTGATTTCTTTGTACTTCACAAACAATTTGAAGAGATGTACAACAACATCGCCGAGAAGGTTGACGAAGTAGCAGAACGTATCCTTACTTTGGGTAGCAAGCCATCAAACAAGTACAGCGACTACCTCAAGAAATCGAATATAAAAGAAGTAGATCACATTGAAAACGGAGATGAAGCTCTTGCAAACATTCTGGAGTCGCTAAGCTATTTTATCGTATCCGAGCGCAAACTCCTTGCAGAGGCTTCGGAGGCCGGTGATGAAGTAACAGTTGCCCTGATGAGCGATTATCTCAAAGAACAAGAGAAACTTGTATGGATGCTAACAGCATACAACAGTTGATCTAAGAATTATTTACCACAATAAGACAATAATAAATCCGATCTGTTGCAGGTCGGATTTGTTTGCTTTTATGATTATGGTTACCTTCGCTCACAAAAAGAAATATGACAAATCTGGACGGACGCAAACGTAGCAATGTAAGACCGGGGCAGTTGGTTAATATCGTGCTGAAAGCAGATCAACGTACGGGCGAACTTACCGAAGGTATTATCAAACGATTGCTTACCAAATCGCCCAATCATCCGCATGGAATCAAAGTGCAACTCGATACGGGCGAAGTAGGACGTGTGAAGGAAATTCTCGAAGATTGGGACGAGTAGTTTTAATCTATACGAAAACCAAATCGTCAGGTCGGCACCTGACGATTTAAAACTAACGAAGAAGGAATCGTCAGATGCCGACCTGACGATTCCTTCTTCACTTACTTTATTTCTACACCTTACTAGGTATGAATGGAGATGCTACTTTAGAAATGTTTTCCCGAAACGTAGACCCATTCGCCGTTCTCTTTTTCAAAGATCGACTCTTCCTTTATTTGATCTACCGTGCCACGTTCCATAAATAATGCTCTGAACGTTACCATTCCGGTAGTGTCACCCTCCTCTCCTTTCTCTTTCTTTAGGATTTCGAGTTTAACCCATTTGACTGATTTTGCCCAACGCTTGATGTCTGCTTTGTCGCTAAGCGGACGTGTAGACGAATGCCAGCTTTTCATCAAGTAATCGGCATCGGCTTTTGTAAATGCAGTATAACGTGATCGCATCAATCGCTCTGCCGTAGGAGCGGCTATTCTCCCCTCAATGATTGCACCGCAACATGCGTCGTACGTATTTTGTGAGCCGCAAGGGCATAATTGTTCCATATCGTGTATTTTCTTATTACCAGTGCTAAATTACAATTATTTTTATTGCAATGATACAAAGACTTGCTGGTTTGATTTAATTGCATAGTTTTGCAAAAAACATATTAACCAACCACAAATGAATTTGTATGAGTAATCTATTTAAAACCTTAATGATAGGAATCATCGTTGTTACATTCACCTCTTGCGGATCTCTTTTTTACGAAACCAACAAAGCATTGCAGGTAGAATCGGGTATGACGAAGGAAGAAGTGACCACCCTCATGGGAAAACCAACTCACCGAAGCTTCGACGACTATCAAGAGCAATGGGAGTATAAATCGCTGACTAATTCGGGAAGAGAATATAAAGTCTCGATTATAACCTTTAAGAAAGGACGTGTTGTGAGCATGGACTCGTTTAGCGAACCGGCGCCTGCAGCTCCCAACAACTCGAACGTTGGTGTAATTGTAGGACCAGGCCCTGTGGTAATTCCTGCCAGACCAAATCGTTTCGAACAACTCTACAATAACGTAAAGTCTGAATCATTTAAAGATGGCAAATTAAAGACGCTTCGCATCGGTGTTACCAACGGTAGCTTCACTTGTGCAGAAGTAGCTCGCATGATGAACCTCTTCTCTTTTGACGACGACAAACTGGAGGTTTTGTATATCATGGGACCATATATCTGCGATTTCGAAAACTTCAAGCAAGTATTGAAAGCACTTACCTTCTTGAGCTCGAAGGAGAAAGCAGAAAACTACATCGAAGGCATCATCAGGAAAAGACACTAAAAACAAATCGATCGTTTACAATAGCTATTATAATAATAAACCCCAGCTTCTTGGTAGAGGCCGGGGTTTATTGTATTGTCCTGTTGTATTTATGTTAATAATTCGGGCAAGCATACTAAACGAAAAGACAGTGTTTTATTGTATTGTCCTGTTTTATTTATGTTGGTTTCACCAATCAAATACCATCTGCCAATAACGTTTGAAACTCTTCGTTATAACATCCGAAACTCTCCACTATAATTGTTGGAACTCTTCGTTATAACATTCAGACTTCTCTGCTATAACTTTTGGAACTCTCCGTTATAACTTTTTAGAGCTTTCGCTATGACTTAAAAGATTCGTCTGTTGCCAGCCATGTATCTCTTATTTCCGGCCTTTAGCGTAGAGGCGTATACAAAACGAGGGCAAAGGCGAAAAGGAAAAAGCCGTTCAAACGGAGGCAAAGCCGTAGAGCGTTCTTTTTCCTTCGCCGAGCGCCCGAAGTGCAGTAGCCTCGAAGCGGTAGCCGGCAGCTTTTCTTTTTGGTTCTTTCTTCTTTTCGCTGCCGAAAAGAAAAAGAACAAATAAGAAGATTAATAATTTTTGCCCGCTACCCTCGGTGCCGGAGCTCCCGGAAGAGGCTTCCTATTTTTAAGATCCTGCATGATCACTTCAATTGCTTTATCGAGTTGTTGGTCTTCGCCAGCCCACTCTTTGATCGGATCATTATCGATCAAGATATCTGGGTCTACACCATGGTTTTCAATAATCCAATTGCCGGTTTTAGGGTCGTAACTTGTAAAGAATGGTACTCTGATATCCGTTCCGTCCATATAAGGAAGCGAACCGCTGATACCGATTACACCTCCCCAGGTACGTGTTCCTACCAACTTGCCCAGACCCAACGCTTTGAATCCCCAAGGGAAAAGGTCGCCATCGGATGCCGAATACTTGTTGATCAAACAAACCTTTGGTCCTACGAGTGTCGCATTCGGAATGGTTCCGATCTTCGAAGTACCACGCCCCATGGTAAGTCGGTATGGCTCTCGGGCCAAACGCTCCAAGATCATCGGCGAAACATTACCACCGCCATTAGCTCGGTCGTCGATAATCAGGGCTTCTTTATCCAACTGCGGATAGAAGTAACGAGAGAATTGATTCAACCCCTCCGGTCCCATATCCGGAATATATACATATCCCACTTTGCCGTTGGTTGCTTTATCTACCTTTTCGATGTTCTTTTGCACCCAATTGTAGTGATACAACGAATGCTCTTCGGCTAGAGGTGTGATCACAACCTTGCGCGCTCCGGCAAGTTGCGGCTTACTGTTGAGCATAATCTCGGTAGGCACATTGGCCTTCCCTACGAGCAGAACATACATATCTTTTAGCGTATTGGTAGGTACCCCGTCGATGGAAATGATGTAGTCTCCTTTGTGTGCATCTACACCGGCTTCGGTAAGAGGCGAACGAAGCTCGTCACTCCAAGAAGCTCCCGGTATTATCTCTTCCAACTTGAAGAATCCGCTCTTATCTCGAGAGACCTCTGCCCCTAGCATTCCGGTTGCCATGCGTGCTGGACGTTGCGTTTCGCCCGGATTCACATAGGCATGCCCTACTCCCAACTCGCCAATCATCTCTCCAATAATGTAGTTGAGATCGAGACGCGTCTTGGCATAAGGTACCAATACCTCGTAACGTTTCTTTACGGCATCCCAATCGATTCCGTGCATGTTTTCCAAATAGAAACCATCGCGATAGGCACGCCATGCTTCATCAAAGATCTGTGCCCATTCGGCCGTATAGTCTACCGGAATCTTCATATCGGATAGATTCACCGGTGAAGATAGAGCGATTGAACCCGAAGGAATATCGGTTACAAAGTATTGATTTCCGCGCTCAAACACAGCTTTCTTGCTACCGGGAGTCACGATCATACCGGCATCGGCAACCAAATCCTCCTTCTGATTCTTCAGGTTATAGATCTTCGTTCCCCCTTGTGTGCTATAAAGAATCGTATTGCCATCGGAATAGAAATTACCATAATAACCGGCTGGCAACGGCAGTTTTACGATGCGTTGATCCATACCATCGGCATCGATCTTTACTACATTCGAAGGCTGATATGCTTTGGCATTCGCACCATCTTTTGCTGCGGTATCGCTATCTTTTGTAATTGCCTCGCTATCCTTTTCGAGAAAAGGCGAAGGTGTATCTTTCGAAAGCAATGCAATGTATACACCACCCATATTATTATATACGTGATTCCATTCGAGCTGTCCGTAGGTAGGATTAAAGTCTCGTGCCGATGTAAACACAATGTATTTGCCATCGGTACTGAATACCGGGCTATACGAACTATACCATTTGGCGGTAATAGGAATTTCTTTTTTATCGGCCAGGTTTAAGGCATAAACAATGGAGAAGTTGTTGTCGCTTTCGCGCGAATAGGTAATCCAGTTGTTATCTGGCGAGAAGTTGATACCTCGAGCCACACCTATTGGAGTTTCGAGCAAAGTGGTAACACTTCCGGATGGAACATCAATGAGTTTGATTCTATTCTTGCGATCGGTAACGGCAAGTTTCTTGGCATCGTTGCTCCAAGTAAGGGAGTTGATATACGTATCGTTGTTTTTCGTTAGCTGCGAAACCTTGCCCGTAGCTACGTCTCGTAGATATACCTCTGTTTCGCCTGTTGCATCCGACACATAAGCAACGCTTTTTCCATCGGGCGACCAGCGTGCCATACGCTCGTGTGCTCCCGGAGTACGGGTTATGTTTTTAGTTACGCCTTTATTTACCGGAACATCAAACACTTCTCCGCGAGAGGTTATTGCCATGCGCTCACCATTGGGCGACACACTCACGGCCGTTACATAATTGGCTCCGTCTTTGATTTCATTGCGAGCCAAGGCGTTGTCTGATGCAAGCGAGATATCGACTTTCTCGGCTTTCTTGGTATCGGTATTGTAGGTATAAATGTATCCGCCATTTTCGAATACGATGGTATTGCCATGACTACTCGGAAACTTGATGTCGTATTCTTTAAAGTCGGTAACTTTAGAGGTTTGCTTGGGTTTGGTATTGTACACAAACAAATTCATGATTTTATCACGATCGGAGATGAAATACACCTCGTCGCCAATCCACATAGGGAAAATGTCTTGTGCTACATTGTCGGTTATGTTTGTTACGGTCTTGGCTGCCGGATTGTAAATCCATACATCATCGGCCATGCCTCCTTTGTAATGTTTCCAGGTACGAAACTCACGCATCACCCGGTTGTATGCGAGCTGCTTTCCATCGGGTGAGTACGAGCAGAAACCGCCCTCGGGCAATGGAATCACCTCAGAGAGTCCGCCTTCTTTATTTACTTCGTAAAGCTTACCCGAGAATCCGTCGCTGATGCGATTGCGGTATACAATACGAGAACCATCGGGCGTCCAGCCGGTAACGATATTATTTGGCCCCATTCTATCGCCCAGATCGTCGCGTTTGTTGGTTGCTGTGTATGTAATTCGAAGCGGCTCTCCACCACGAGCAGGCATGGTATACACTTCGGTATTACCATCGTACTGCCCTGTAAAGGCTATGGTTTTTCCATCGGGCGAGAACTTCGGAAACATCTCGTATCCTACGAAAGAAGTAAGACGTCGGGCTTCTCCTCCCGATACCGGCACTGTGTACAAGTCTCCGGCATAGGAGAATACAATCTCCGAACCATTGGTCGAAGGAAAACGAAGCAGTCTGGCTTCGCCCGTGGTGACAGCAAAAATACCGGGCAAAGCTAGCATGGAGAACAAAGAGGTTACAATTTGTTTTTTCATTGCGTGTAGTTTAATTAGAATACACAAATCTAAATAAATTCCACATTAATTACTTAATCAAATATGAATTTGTATATTGTGCGACGAATACTTAATTGATGAGACAGGATGAAACGAATCACAATTATAAGTCTGGTCGTATTAGTTGTATACTCGGTATTGATCTATGCGTTTGTAATGCCCGAAGCATCACACAATACTCCTTTTGAGTTTACTTATACACTCGAATCGCCCGGCGTATACAAACAAACTTGCACTTTTAATCATACCAATTCTTTTGAGATAACGGAGCACGATTTATTTTGGAACAAGAATAATTCAGACTATAAGCCCAAAACACTCCACATTGTATTATCTGAGAAAGAAAGCGAACTTCTAAAAAATTCGATCTTCGAATCGTTGCGACAAAAGGATCTTATGCCTTCTTATGGATTTGAGGGAAAGCCGACTTCTGACTTTATACATTCGTTTGCATTAACAACAAATGCCGACTCTGTTTATCTAACTGTAAAAGATCAGATCGATAATGATATACCAAAAGAAATATACAGTTTGGTACATGTAATGAAGGATTTACTCGAGATCGGAAGAGCGTCGTGTAGGGAAAGAGTGTACGTCCTGGTGTAGATC
>CAMTPD010000074.1 GCA_947074265.1 uncultured Porphyromonadaceae bacterium | reverse complement strand
TCCTTTGCGGTTGATTGAGGTTGGGAATGTAATGTTTGTTGAAACTGTTGATAAGTTGGGGGTGGGTGTTGAAAACCTTGCTTGGTTGTTGAAAAAAGGTCATTTGGTTTTGGGAAAAAGCATGCAAGGTTCGCGGAAAAACCTTGTTTGGTTCTTGGAAGAACCTTGCAAGGTTTGGAAATGATGGTAATTGCGGACGCTCGGTGGTGAAATCAGGGACGCGTGGTGACTTAATTTACTCACGCGTGGTGCGTAAATTGGGCACCGAGCGTGAGTGAAAATAGTTTTCACGGTGAGTGCAAAAAGTATTCGTGGAGAGTTTGGATAGTATTCGTGATGATTGTAAAAAGTATTCACGGTGAGTGTTTTCGTTTTCAATGAAGACTGTTTGCTATCTTCACTAGTATGCAAAAGTGTTTTCATTGAAAACGTTTGCGGTGTTGGTGATGATGGTGTGGTTAAGTCGGCGTGCTTGGTTTGTGGGTGGGCGTGCGTACGGGGTGTCTGCACGATGGCAATGTGGAGAAGTTGGCTGCTGCAAAGTGAAAGCTCAGAGTGGTTGTTACTGTTATTCTGCTAGTTGGTTTGGTGGGTCTTCGTTTGCAAGTTGCAAAAGGTGTAAGTTCTTGGTGGTCTTTTCGAGCGAATTGGTTGTTTTTGTTTTGTTGAGATTTTGGACAAACCAGGTTATTATATGGCTAAAATGGTGGTATTTGGTGCAAATAGCGGCGGTAATACGGGTCTGTAGCGACGATGTTGGGGTAAGCTACCGGTGCGATGCCACAAACGACTTTTATCGATATTTTACAATAAGTGGGTTGATGCCAGGTTCTTAACACGGCTCTGTGGGTTTGCTCACTGTGGCACAGGATTTTGGGTATCTGAGAAAAAAAGATAGGTTACTTTCAATTATTTGAGGCAAAAAGAGTGCTTTCTTGTATAAATTTATACATTTGTAAAGATCCATTAGAAAGGACCATACTCCATAAATGAAGATACAGACACCATGAATGAGGAAATAAAACAAATCGCGGAGCGCATCAAAGGTTTGCGCGAGGCGCTCGACTTGTCGCAGGTGCAAGTTGCGTATGCTTGCAACATTCCGTTGAAAGATTTTCAGCAAATAGAGTCGGGATGTTGTGATATATCTGTAAGTTTGCTGCATCAATTGGCAAAGACGTATGGCGTGGAGCTTACTACGCTTATGTTTGGAGACGAGCCCAAGATGAGCTCCTTCTTCGTCACTCGCAAGGGTCAGGGACTGGCCGTAGAACGCGTGAAGGCGTATAAATATCAGTCGCTCGCTGCGGGTTTTGCAAACCGAAACGCCGATCCGTTTGTTGTAACGGTACAGCCATCGGATGCTCCGATCTTTTTAAACAATCATGCCGGACAGGAGTTTAATCTTGTGCTTTCCGGTACTATGTTGCTTGAGATAAATGGTAAAGAAATAGTTTTGAACGAAGGAGATAGCATCTACTTCAATGCCAATCTGCCTCACGGAATGAAAGCTCTTAACGACACGGAAGTAAAGTTCTTGGCAGTAATCATCTAATCTTTTAAAAGAAAAACAGAAATGGTCGAACAATTTTTAAAGCAAACTACTTTTAAGGACCAGCGTGATTTTATCGAAAATCTGGAAATCTGCGTACCCGAAAACTTTAACTTTGCTTACGACGTAGTAGACAAATGGGGCTCGCAAGCACCGGACAAGGTGGCGCTTTGCTGGACCAACGATCAGGGAGAACATATCAACTTTACATTTGCCGATATCAAACGCGAAAGCGACAAGGCTGCCTCTTTTTTTCAATCGAAAGGAATAGGGCGCGGCGATATGGTAATGCTTATTCTGAAACGTAGATACGAATTCTGGTTTTCGATTATAGCACTGCACAAAATAGGCGCCGTTGTGATTCCGGCTACTCACCTGCTTACAAAGAAAGATATCGTATACAGAAACAATGCTGCTGATATTAAGATGATTGTTTGTGTAGGCGAAGAAGAGGTATTGAAGCACGTAAACGATTCTATTGCCGATAGCAAAGCGCTTGAAAGTGTTGTTTCTATCGGTCCTGTTGTTCCTGAAGGGTGGCTCGACTATCACCTCGAAACCGCGCAAGCCACACCATTTGTAAAACCTGAACTTCCTAACATAAACGACGATATTTCCTTATTATATTTCACCTCGGGTACTACCGGAAATCCGAAAATGGTAGCCCACGATTTTACCTATCCGTTGGGGCATATCGTAACGGCTTCGTACTGGCACAACCTGCACGAAGACTCGTTGCACCTTACGCTTGCCGATACCGGTTGGGGTAAAGCGGTATGGGGAAAACTATACGGACAGTGGATTGCGGGAGCAGCCGTGTTTGTTTATGATTTCGACAAGTTTGCGCCTGCCGACGTATTGGCGATGATCGAAAAATACAACATTACTTCGTTTTGCGCGCCTCCTACGGTGTTCCGTTTCCTTATTCGTGAAGATCTCACACAATATAACATCTCTTCGTTGAAGTATTGTACCATCGCGGGCGAAGCTTTGAACCCGAAGGTGTACGAAGAGTTTTACCGTCTCACAGGCATTAAACTGAAAGAAGGTTTTGGCCAAACGGAGACTACGCTTACCATTGCTACGTATCCTTGGACCGAGCCGAAGCCGGGTTCGATGGGTATTCCGAATCCGCAATACGATGTAGATCTTATTGCTCCGGACGGACGCAGCGTGGAAGCGGGCGAGCAAGGACAAATCATCATTCGTACCGACAAGAAGAAGCCACTTGGTTTGTTCAAAGAATATTATCGCAATGCCGAACTCACACACGAGGCTTGGCACGATAACGTTTATTATACCGGAGATGTTGCATGGAAAGATGAAGATGGCTACTTTTGGTTTGTGGGAAGAGCCGACGATGTAATAAAGAGTTCAGGATACCGCATTGGCCCGTTTGAAGTGGAAAGTGCGTTGATGACACACCCTGCCGTGGTAGAGTGTGCTATTACCGGTGTGCCCGATGAAATTCGCGGACAGGTGGTAAAGGCTACTATTGTATTGGCTCAAGACTACAAGCATCGTGCTGATGAAGACTTGATTAAAGAGATCCAAAACCATGTAAAAACGGTTACGGCTCCCTATAAGTACCCCCGTATCGTAGAGTTCGTGCCCGAACTCCCGAAAACGATCAGCGGAAAAATTAGGAGAGTAGAGATCCGGAACAATCATAAGCAGGAATAATCAGTAGCTTATACGGTCGACTTAATAATTATAGAACAATTTGAATATTAAGCGGTTTTTCGGAAAAGGGACTCTCTCTTTGTACGAAAAACCGCTTCTTTTTTTCCCGGAGTATAACCACTGTGTGCCCCATGAGTAATAAGGCATGCGAATTACATAATTAACTATGAATCGTTTTAAACGTATTGCTGTAAAGATAGGCAGCAATGTACTTACACGAAAAGATGGCTCGCTCGACATTACGCGCATGTCGGCTCTTACCGATCAGGTGGCTACGTTGCGCAACGCGGGTATTGATATCGTACTTATCTCTTCGGGGGCGGTTGCCTCGGGACGAAGTGAGGTAAAGACGAGTAAGAAGCTCGACTCGGTTTCGGCACGTCAGTTGTTTTCGGCCGTGGGTCAGGCAAAACTGATCAACCGCTACTATGAGTTGTTTCGCGAATATGGCATTACGTGCGGGCAAGTGCTTACGACGAAAGAGAGTTTTGGTACGCGCCAGCACTACCTCAACCAAAAGCATTGCATGGAAGTGATGCTCGAAAACGGGGTGATTCCTATTGTGAACGAAAACGATACCATATCGGTAACGGAGTTGATGTTTACCGACAACGACGAACTTTCGGGCCTCATCGCTACGATGATGGGAATGGATGCGCTTGTGATTCTAAGCAACGTCGACGGTATTTACAACGGCGATCCGAAGGATCCTTCTTCGCATGTGATTACAGAGATCATGAACGGCAAAGATGTGTCGAAGTACGTGCAATCAGGTAAGTCGGAGTTTGGTCGTGGCGGTATGCTTACCAAGTGCAACATTGCGTGCAAGGTAGCAGGCGAAGGGGTGAGTGTGATTGTGGCAAACGGCAAAAAGGATAACATCCTTACCGACATCATCCTGGGCGAAAACAATCCGGTGTTTACCCATTTCTTGCCTTCGGAGAAGCCTGCTTCTAACATCAAAAAGTGGATTGCGCACTCTGAGAGTTTTGCAAAAGGCGAAGTGCACATCAATGCCGGAGCCAAGGAGGCGATGTTGATGCCACAGGCTACGAGTTTGCTTTTTGTGGGTATCGAACACATCATCGGCGACTTTGAAAAGGATGATATCGTGAAGATCATCACGGCAGACGGCGAGCAGATTGGTGTGGGCCGCTCGGCTTTCAGCAGCGAGAAGGCGCGCAAACTGATCGGTGCCAAAGAGACCAAACCATTTATTCACTACGATTATTTATACATCGATTAAATACGAAAAGGACGATGAAAGATTCTGATTTGATAACGGTAGATGCGATGCTTGATCGGGCTCGCAAGGCTTCGACGGCATTGCTTACCGTAGGGCAAAAGGCGATCAATACGATCTTGAACGATGTGGCCGATGCTGCCGAAGCTGCGGTTCCGTTTTTGATCGAAGCCAATAAAAAAGACCTCGACAGAATGGATAAGGCGGATCCGCGTTACGACCGCCTGCTTCTCAACGAAGCTCGCATCAAGGCGATTGCTGCCGACATGCGCAACGTGGCTCTCCTACCCTCTCCGCTTGGTCATATTTTGAAAGAAACGGTTCGCCCCAACGGCCTGATGATTCAAAAGGTTTCTGTTCCTTTCGGGGTAATCGGTATCATATACGAGGCTCGCCCCAATGTGAGTTTCGACGTGTTTGCGCTTTGCCTCAAGTCGGGCAATGCTTGCGTGCTCAAAGGGGGCAGCGATGCAGAGTTTTCAAACATTGCGATTGTTTCCATTATCCGCGAGGTGCTCGAAAAGCATGGTCTTCCGATGGAGGTATGCACCTTGCTTCCGGCCGATCGTGAGGCAACGGCCGCATTGCTCAATGCGGTGAGCAAGGTAGATTTGGTGATTCCGCGCGGCAGTCAGTCGCTCATCAATTTTGTACGCGACAATGCCAAAGTTCCGGTGATCGAGACCGGTGCGGGTATTTGTCATACCTACTTTGATCAGTACGGCGACAAGGCAAAAGGACGCGAGATTGTGAATAATGCGAAAACACGTCGCGTTAGTGTTTGCAATGCGTTGGATTGTTTGGTGATTCACGCTTCGAGAGTCGATGATTTACCTTATATTTGTGGCTTGCTTATGGAGCATAATGTTGTTATTTTTGCCGATAAGCCGGCATACGACGCACTGAAAGGTTCTTATCCTGACGATTTGCTTTGCGAAGCAACTCCTTCGAGTTACGGAACTGAGTTTCTCGACTACAAGATGAGTATAAAGACGGTGCAGTCTGTAGAGCAGGCGTTGGAGCATATCGCACAATATAGCTCGAAGCACAGCGAGGCCATCGTTACCGAAAATGAGGAAATGGCTGCGTTGTTCCTTAACTTGGTGGATGCTGCTTGTGTGTATCACAATACATCGACGGCGTTTACCGACGGGGCTCAGTTTGGTCTGGGTGCCGAAATTGGAATTAGCACACAAAAACTACACGCGCGCGGACCAATGGGGTTGGAAGAACTGACCTCGTACAAATATAAAGTGATTGGCAACGGGCAGGTTAGAGATAAGTAACATACTAAAAGGTCTTACATGAAAAATTTTACTTGCGTACAAGATTTAGGCTACCTAAAGGGGGCATTGGACGAAGCGTTTGAGATCAAAGCCGATAAGTTTCGCTTTGATACATTGGGTAAGAACAAAACCCTGCTGATGATTTTCTTTAATTCAAGTTTGCGTACACGCTTGAGTACTCAAAAGGCGGCGATGAACCTGGGCATGAATACCATGGTGCTCGACGTGAATCAGGGTGCTTGGAAACTGGAAACCGAACGTGGCGTGATTATGGATGGCGACAAGCCTGAGCATATTCTCGAAGCGATTCCGGTGATGGGTTCGTATTGCGATATCATTGGCGTGCGCTCATTTGCCCGTTTCGAAAGCAAAGAGGAGGATTACAACGAGGTTATCATCAACCAGTTTATCAAATACTCGGGTCGTCCGGTTTTCAGCATGGAGGCTGCTACGAGACACCCGCTGCAAAGTTTTGCCGATTTGATTACGATCGAAGAGTATAAGAAGACCGAACGTCCGAAGGTAGTGCTTACTTGGGCTCCGCATCCGCGTGCACTTCCGCAAGCTGTGCCAAACTCGTTTGCTGAGTGGATGAACGCGACCGACTATGACTTTGTGATTACACATCCGAAGGGATATGAATTGGATCCGAAGTTTGTAGGAAACGCAACGGTAGAATACGATCAACGTAAGGCTTTTGAAGGTGCCGACTTTATCTATGCCAAGAACTGGGCTGCTTACCAGGATCCGCACTACGGTGAGATCTTGAGTACCGATCGCAGTTGGACGGTAGATGCCGAGAAGATGGCGCTTACCAACAATGCTTATTTCATGCACTGCTTGCCGGTACGTCGCAACATGATTGTGACCGACGACGTGATTGAGAGTCCTCAATCGCTGGTAATTCCGGAAGCTGCGAATCGTGAAATTTCGGCGCAAACGGTGCTTAAGCGTATGCTTGAAGCTATCCGATAATAATACGTATTATTATACTTTAAAGAGCCTTTTGAAGCGTGTGCCTCAAAAGGCTTTTTTTTACCTAATAAATAGATCTCGCATTTTCGTTTCGGATCAATACTTAAATAGTTCT
>CAMTPD010000073.1 GCA_947074265.1 uncultured Porphyromonadaceae bacterium | reverse complement strand
AGATTGAATAAAATTCATTATAGAACGCGAAGACTCTAAATCTACATCCGTAAGGGCAGAAACAAATTCCTTCGTTTTAATTGTATTACCACTCAAAAGAATAATCTCATCATTGGACAGACTAATATCAACGGGATTAGACTCGTAAGAAATTAAATCAACAATCTCATTTGACGGCGTAAAATAGAAAACCTCTGAACTATTACGCAAGGCAATATGAAACGCAGCAAAAGCCATTAGTTTAGTACCACCTGTCAGATTGTAAGTTACCTCAACATCCTCTCTACAAATAGACTCACAGATAGACTCCACATGTACACCGTTAAACGCATCACAAACATATTCAACACATTTTACAGCAGGCTCTACCAATTGTTTCATCAAAGCCACTTTACCCTTCGTTTGCTCTGTTACAATAAGGTGAAGTACATCTGGTGCAAACTTCTTCACTCCATAATAAATAGGAAGTAACTCTTTCCCAACTAAAGCTATCTGATGTTTTTCCATATCATATAATTTCTCTAAAACGCACAAAATTAAACTCTGAAATCTTTTGATTCGATTCGTCTGTATAACTCACTCTATTCGATGTAGAAACAACACAACGAATCTCATGTTTCTTTAACAGCTGAAACAAAGTAAAACAAAAAGAAAACTCTCCCATTAAGTGCACATAAATAGTTTGCGACACACCTACATCTGCAATTAAAGCTTCTATTCTTTTGAAATACTCACAAGCCAACCTGTCAATATATTTAGATCCTTTATTCGGATCAACAGAAGGAAACTTCAGATCAATAATATCTCCAAATGCATGAGCCGCTATTAATTGTTTATCACTCCATAAAGCCGAGGGATGGTTACTTAGATTAATCAACATACAACAATATCATTTATCTGAGTAAAGATCTCTAAAATCTTACGCTCATATTTAAAAGCAGGTAAAGGATTCTTCCTTATTCCGCAGTGATTGATATCATTTCTCAACTCCCTCAGCCTCGAAAAAGGTTCAGCCAGAGCTTTTATAACATCATCATCTAAAATCAAATCCGCTTCTTTTTCTCTAGCCATAACAGACTCAAACCAATCCTGTCGATTTGTATTATCAAATGAGATCCTCAAAAGTGAACTTATAAAATTCCGATCAGCCTCATTTCTCCAGTCCAGAAGACTACGAACACAACAAAACGAAACCGTAGCCTCAAAAAGAATTGTTGTAGCTTGCTGAGCCATACCATTATCAATACACCATTTGGCAGCCACAAAACCATTCTTTACATCATCTCGATTTCCAAACAGATCTAGTTTTGATTTGATTTTCTCAAAGATCGGATTAAAAGGCTCAATTGATGTATCTTTCAAGTCTGCAATATACCGAGTCGCATCAGCAACCTTCTTTCCCGAAACAATATCCATCCCCCTACAAGTCTGGATATCTGCAACAATATCAGGCAAAACCTTTGCAAAAGCATTCACCCCCTTAGCTATTTTATCCTGACCTTTTGTTTCTCGCAAAATCGGTTTTACTGTATCGGCAGCAAGATTGCTAAGAGCCGCAACACTACCATTCATTACAAAACCACTAGCTGCTGCACTCCAGTCCTGCAAAAGAGACAAAGATAAAAGATCTACAATTGGAGAAACATTTGTATCCTTATCTCTACCCTCATAATTTCCGTAAGAAATCATCCGCAGCGATATATTCTTTAGAAACTTCGAATAATTAGCCAAAACAAGCACCAACATTGGTAAATACCTAAAGCCATGTGTAATATCAAAGTAAAGCTCATCCCCCTCTCGAAGTTTCGAATATATTTCAGAGAAAATACTCCAAATCTCCTCCTCATTCTTCCCTTCACAAATAGGTACAGCTTCTACTGTAAAAGGCAGGCTCATCGCTTCAATGCGAGAAGCTAACCCCTCACACATAATTTGCTCTTTAGTCACACGATCTATATGACCATTATCTATCCAATTAGCATCATGAGCACCCGAAGTAACCAAAACATAGCCCCGATCGTTCGCACTCCAATCCTTAGCTTCAAGCAACTCAAGAGTAGCCTCTTGAATAAATCTCATAGGCTTTGATACATATTTTGAGGGAGCATACGCATACACACCCTCAAAATAGTTATTCGTGCCAAGCACAGAAATAAAGACTCTCCTTCCCATTAATTATTTAGTTATCGAAAGTTTAACAAAACCAAGCATATTTAGATCTTCATCATCTACTCGTCTCGACTTAGGAAAAGGCATATCCTTATATTTATAATTATTAGGGCGAGCCTTCTCTACAACTTGCTCAAAACGAGACGTAGACATTTTACGTTTCGCCCATCCACCAGTCATAAAAGTCCATCCAGAACCATGACCAATACGAATCACACAGTCTACACCATCTTTACACTCCTCGATACTAATTAAAATCTGATCAAGCCAATCGATGTACTCTTCAACACCCACTTCGTCAACGTAAGCTTTCCAGAAAGACATCTCCTCCTTTACTAATTTCATTGTATGAGCATTAATCATTCTAAATAAAGAAGGTACATCTTTAAAATATGCATCAACAAAATGAGTATCCACCTTTTGCATTCTATCAGCCAATTTCATCTGAACATCTGCAAAATCCAGACGAAAAGAGCTCTCCTCATCATGCATAATCGCCTCAACTAAAGCCGGTTTAGACCCATCAACAAAGCTACTATTACCACGAATATTCAGATTAATCATTCGTTGCGAAAGCGTAGTACCTTTATTAAAATAAGCATCACCTACCCTTAAGAATCGGAAGACACTCTCTTTCGGATCCTTTCCAAAATAAGCACTCTCTATTGGGGCGGCCATGTTTTTACCCTGATTAGCGACATCATTTTTCAACCCAAATTGATCAATCACAGAGCTAAGCACAGCTGTTCGAATAGCCCCTTTTATTGAAGAACCCGGAATATAAGGACGTTCCAAGCCATCATGCAGTTGCTCCTTCAGCAACTTAGTCTTTGAAGCATCCTGAGCATAATTTTGAATCACACGGCTAGATATTGAAGCAAGAGTTGCATCTTTATTAAATCGCTTTACAAACTTCAAAGTATCTTCATTTTGCTCGATAGAAGCAATCCAGTTATTTATATTCCCCTCCCCAATATGCTTCAAAACCTTTTGATCATCCTTTACCCCAATGTCTTCACCTCGTGTTACAAAATCCGCATTTTGCAGCAACATAACCCCCGAACCAATATGTACCGGTGTAATCGTTTTTATCTTAACTACTGGCATTTCTCACATTTTTTTATCGGAAAACAAAAAGCTCTTAAATCACGTAATACCCGATGCATTCGCTCATCGTTCCACGATGGAGCAAGATCCACAATCCTGCCACCCACATTTTCACAAGCCAATATCGAGCCAACAGTAAACGCAAAAATAGAACGTCTACGCAAGTGTGAAAATTCATCATAGCTACTGCCAGCCATAAAACCACCTCTTTCTACAAGACTATAGATAGACTCATTAAGATCCACAGCCTTTAGTTCGTCCTCTGTAGGTGTTGTTAGCGAAAGCATCATTAAGCGATCTGCACACTTTGGAACCGCAATATTTACGTATCCTGCGTTTAACATAAACATACCATTCCCCACATGCTTATCAGTACCAATACCAGAATCACCCAATACCTCAACAACTTGCATAAATCGCTCTTTCCAGATCGAATCAACATGAACCAAACAAAATAAACCGGCATCCTCAGCAAAAAACATCCGCTCAAAATAATACGGTTTAGGATCTTCAGCATAGTCGTTCGGCACATTTACACGTTGTTGCACTTGCTTTTCATACAATTTCGATTTACGATCCCAAGTCTCAGCAATTGCCTCTGTAACTAAAAAGCCATCACCCACCAATTGGCAAGACTTACAAGAAAGGCTCTCTCCATTGATCAGCTTTTCCCACAAAGGGAGTTCTAGGTATTGAATTTTCTTAATCTTCTTTCGAGAAGAATACTCTTCTAAATCAGAAAAAGTAACACTAATACGTCCCTGCGGTTTAGGTAAGAAGAAAGAATCCGCCTTAAAAGGAAAACACGAGCTTAACGTATACGATTGCATAAACAAATCTAGATCCTTAGATCCAAAAATCTTACACCAAATAGAAGCAATTGCACCGGACAAAGTATCCGAATGCAACTGCGACATCATTGTATCGTACGTTTCACGACCAGATCCTATGTGCAATGGCGAATTAAAATTTAATTTTAAAACTTCATATTGTGCCATTCCATCATATTTTATAGAAATCGATTGTACGCTCTTCTTCTTTCAAATCTTCAATTCTAATCTGACCATAACCTCTCGAGCCATGTCCTCCGATATAATCATCTTGAATCAATTTAAGAGCCTGACTCAAAGTCTGCTTCAATTGGTTCTCGTTATCATCACTGAACACATTCAGCACCATCTCTAATTTAAACTCTGCACCCGCAGGAACGCGTTCAAAAGTCCGTGGATTTGCAGCAGACGTAACACGATCAATAGACACCTCCGTTTTAGTTTCAGCAAAAGGAAGTTCTGTATTTTCAAACTTACGAGCAAGCTCCTCACTCAAATCCAAAGAAGCATCCCGTACAATCAAACGTGACGGACGTTTCTCTTCATTTTTTCTTCCGGCCATACCAAACAACTGGCAAGAATTTGAGTAAATATCATCAGACGGACCATTCTTTTCAGAAATAGAACCATCCATTACCTCAATTAGAGATCTCATTTTACCCTTAAAAGAACTCCCCGGAATATAAGGTTCATTTGTAATCGGATTGCGTACAACAAACTTATCAGGACCACCAATATTCAGTGCTGAGTTTGTACCACCAATATGCATCCCTGTTAGAAGTTTAATTCTTCCGGTATATATAATCTTTTTCAACAATTTAATTTCCATAATATTCTAAATTTTACTAGTTAACAACTCAATCATTACCACCAAATGCCTTGTGATAAGCCAATATAGCCTCCATCAAGTTCACAAAGTTCTGATAATCACTCTCTGATTTCACCTCAACAGCAGCTGCATCAAAAACCTTCTTAAACAACTGAATACCATACTTCATTTGTCCATTATTTTTGATACCACGACCGGCATTATAAGCCATTTTGGGACGAAGCAGCAAAAAAGCAGCCTTATTTTTCTCATAAGTCCCCGCTTGGATTCGTTTGATTTCACCAAATACATTTCGGATTTGAGAATTTGTCAAAGCATCTTGATCCCCCTTGCCTGTAGGAGCCATATATTTGCCACACTTCTCGGCAAATTTTATCATATCTTCATCAGCCCCATTGGTAATCCATTGCTTAGAAAACCCCTTAATAATCACATCCTGCGTTAACCCGGCTCTCTCATCCGATTGATTATAACTATTCCCTTTATTTCCATACCCACCATTACCTTTCCCATGTGGATATCCTCCTCTATTGTCGTAACTCATACTATTAATTATTTAAAGTTTCTAATTCAGTTCTATACTCCAGTTCGGCCCATCTTGCCGCCAAATACCACAGCTCAAGCGCATGATACTTCGAATGCAGATTCACACCGTCAAATACATTATTCGTAATATCCTTGCTACAACGATCTACAAGTTGCAGCAATTCTTCATTCTTTTTGTTCAGAGATTTAAAGCGACCAAAATCATAAGCCATCATCCAATAAGTTTTCAAGTTTCCAATCGCATTACGATCATTCTTGTCAACGATCTCAGCTTTGGCATAATGCAAATACAATTTCGACAAGAACGACTTAGGAAGCTCATCATTACTCAACATTTGGAATATCTGATTTTTTATAGCCTTTACTTTAGGAAACTCAACATCCCATCCCAAAGGCATTTCCATGAAAGAGAAAGCATTCTTCGACTTATCTCCATTCTGATAACCTTTAGCTTTACTCTCTTCCTTCTCGCTAGCTTCTGCTCCTTTCATAATAGGAAAAGTTGGATTCACGATAGCCGTACCACCCGACACAGAGAAGTTCGGATTAAAACACGCATATTTATCAAAATCATGTTTAATTCGCTCTGCTAGTTTGATCGTATCATTCCACTTGCCCACAATAAACAAATCATCACCACCACTATATACGATATACGTAGTTTCAGGAGCAACCTCCATCCAAATGCGATTTAAGTAACCACTAAAAAACCAATCAAGCGATCTACTTAGAGCAGCATAGCGCGAAAGTGTAGCCTCATGATCGGGAATACCCGATTGAAATATCGAACCTAAGTTATCAACGTCCATGCGCAGAACGCCCAATCTACGAAAGCCCTCGTCTTTTACACCCTCCACGAGATCTTCAAAAGTCTTCACATCCCCATCATCATCTACAGGCACCACATTACCCCCATAAAACTCAAGACTATAAATATTATTAGCACCCTGAGGAGTACCTTTAAAGAAATCACAATCCAGATTTTTACCATTTAGAGTAATCACATTCACATGATCTGCCGAGCCTTTTAATTTAGCCGAAGCAGCTAAAAGATCATCTTGATTCAGAAAGTAGTAATGAAAACCAAGTCCTGCAGGTTCTATCGTAACCACCTCATTCTTCCAATAAGGCAATACAACATCCGAAACCACGATTAAATCGGTTTCACGAAGCTTTCTACCAATCTCCTTTTGCTGATATGTTATTTTCTTTACCCGATCATCAATAGCCTTCATTTCCGACACTTTTCCTTTTGAAAAACTATAAACCTCTTCATCCGGTAAAAGCTCCTCTCCTGTTATTGTATCCCGCATAGCCTCAGCACCATGCCCCGAGGGTTCGAAGAAAGTATTAAACTCCTCTTTCAGCAAGCCGGCATACCTACAAGTTTTTCTTTTATCAC
>CAMTPD010000072.1 GCA_947074265.1 uncultured Porphyromonadaceae bacterium | reverse complement strand
ACCTGACGATTCAGTCTTCACTATGTTTAAATCGTCAGGTGCCGACCTGACGATTTGCTCTTCGTTAGTTTCGAATCGTTCGATGCCCATCAAACGATTTACTTTTCATGGAGAACGAAAAAAGCCTTCGAAGCGTAAAACAACACGCTTCGAAGGCTTTTTGATTATGTCTTGTGAGAACCGAAAGATTATTTCGTTGTAACCGAAAATTCTCCGATACCGGCTCTTTTTTGATTGTCAACGATGTGTGTAATCACCATCTTTACAGTTTTCCCTTGTGTCGGTGCAAACGAAATTTGTTGTTCGATAGGGTTGTGTTTGATGTTTGAGAATTCGCCCGAAGCTACTTTCTTGTTGTCAACATAAAACTCGTAGTTGGCGATATGACCACCGGCATCGCGACCTTGGTTTGGTGTATATCTGAACCCGTCTACGTCGCATGTGCCGCCTAGGTCTACAACGATTTCTTTTTTGCCTTCCGGTAGGTAGTAGGTTGTGTAACCGTTTCCGTCAAACATGTATTTCACGCCTTCATCTTTCGTGCTTGTTACCTTGAATTGCGAAGTTGGGATGTCGAGCTTGCGTACAGACACCGGACTTGTTTTATCAAAGTTGCGGTCGTAAGCGATTGCTTTGATCTCGCCTTTTTGTGCAAACGTAAATGGAGCCGTGTATTTTTCAGAGTTTACAGTCGGAGTAGAGCCGTCTGTTGTGAAGTACACTTCGCTTTCGCTGTCGCCTGCTTTGATGATCACTTCGTTTGCAGCATTACGATTGATCGAAGGTTCTGTAACCAATGCCGGTGCAAGAAATGCTTCAACGTTGTTGATGCACAAAGGTCCTTTGGCATCGGTAAAGTTGATGCGGATTTTTTCTGCCGCAATTGATTTAAAGCGGATGATACGTTTGTAACCTACGGTGCTCATGGTATCGGTAGTTTGTACCGGATGCCACAATCCGTTCGATTCACATTCGATGTTGAATGCTTTCACGCGTTGTCCCAATGGGATGTATTCTTGAATCAAAAGGCGGTTTACCGGTGTTGGTTTTGCAAACGTGAATGTAAGCGATCCGGTTGTTTCGCCGTCGTTTGTTGCCCAATAGGTATCCCAGCTTGTGTCGTTAGCTTTTGCAGCTCCGAATTTAGAGTCGTCGCCACGTGTTGCAGAGGCCGAAGCTTTGGCATTGGCAAGTAAGTTCTCGTCCAATTCTTCCGAGATGGTAGCATACCATTCTGCTACACGTGCAGAGTCGGTAGGGTGAATCTTTCCGCTCAATGCAACCGGGAAGTTAAGCAATAGGTTTGCGTTGCGACCCACACTGTTGTAGTAAAGATCTACAAGGTTGGCCAATGAACGTACTTGATGGTCTTCGCGTTCGTGGTAGAACCATCCCGGGCGCACCGATACGTCTACTTCTCCCGGAAGCCATTCGTGTCCGTCTTCCATGCCCCATTGCAATTCGCTGTGGTGTTGCATTTTGTCTTCCGACATCGGGCTCCAGTTTGTTTCGCCTGCCCATCCGCTTTCGTTACCAATCCAACGGATATCGGCACAAGTGCCACCGAAGATCATTGCCGAAGGGTGTAGTTGCTTGATTACTTCGCGTGCTTTTTCGTATTGGTAGTATGTTTTGGCATCGATGTTACGGTGCTCGTTTGTTCCGCCATAGAAACCGTTACCGCCATTGGCTCCGTCAAACCAGTATTCGAAGATAGGGCCGTAGTTGGTAAGAAGCTCTGTCATTTGAGCGTGGAATGTATCTACATAGTCGGGGCGACCATATTCGGCATTGTTTCTATCCCATGGTGAAAGGTAGATACCAAACTTTAGTCCGTGTTTCTTACAAGCCTCAGATAGTTCTTTTACCATGTCGCCTTGTCCGTTTTTCCACGGAGATGCTTTTACGCTATATTCTGTAGTTGCTGTAGGCCAAAGGCAGAATCCGTCGTGGTGTTTTGCTGTCAGGATTACTCCTTTAAGTCCTGCTCCTTTGATTGTCTTTACCCATTGTTCGCAGTCAAGATCGGTAGGGTCGAAGGTTGCGGCCGGAGTGTCGCCAAAGCCCCACTCGAGGTCGTTGAATGTATTAAGTCCAAAGTGAACGAATGCATACGTTTCCATCTTTTGCCATTCGATTTGTTCGGGCGTCGGAATTGGCATGATTGCTTGGGGCGCCGGTGTGTTTTTGCAAGAAGCAAGCGCACCCGCAGCCAATCCGAGGATAAATAATGACTTGAAGTTCATTGTTAATCAATTTAGGTTAAGTTATTGTGCAAATATAGTAAAATTAAATAGAGCCGTTTTATTCTCTTCTTATGTTATAGAAAAGAATAATAAGGGAGTGGCGTGTGTACTTGCTGTTTTTTGTTAGCGGATATTATTCAACGAATCTTAAATTGAAGGAGGAGTGTAGAAACGAAAAAAGGGACCCGATTGCTCGAGTCCCTTTTTGTGAATTATCTGAGGTCAGATTATTTTACTTCTTCAAAGTCTACGTCTGTAACGTTGTCTTTTTCCGAACCGCCTTGGTTTGGTTGTGCAGAAGGATCTTGTGCACCCGCACCAGCGTTAGAAGCGTTATACATATCTTGGCTTGCGTTGTGAAGAACTGAGTTTAGTTCTGCCATTGCAGCGTCGATACCGGCAATGTCTTGCGCTTTGTGAGCTTCTTTCAATTTACCTAGAGCAGCTTCGATTGGAGCTTTTTTGTCAGCAGGAAGTTTATCGCCGATTTCTTTCAATTGCTTTTCAGCTTGGAAGATCATGCTATCTGCTTGGTTAAGCTTATCGATTTTTTCTTTTTCTAGTTTGTCCGATTCTGCATTTGCAGCAGCTTCGTCTTTCATACGTTTGATATCTTCGTCGCTCAAACCGCTAGAAGCTTCAATACGGATGTTTTGGCTCTTACCTGTTCCTTTATCTTTTGCAGTAACGTTCAAGATACCGTTTGCGTCGATATCGAAGCTTACTTCGATTTGAGGAACACCACGCATTGCTGCTGGGATACCATCCAAGTGGAAACGACCGATTGTTTTGTTGTCGCGTGCCATTGGGCGTTCACCTTGCAAAATGTGAATTTCTACAGAAGGCTGATTGTCGGCAGCAGTAGTGAAGGTTTCACTCTTACGTGTAGGAATTGTAGTATTTGCTTCGATCAACTTAGTCATTACACCACCCATTGTTTCGATACCAAGTGAAAGTGGAGTTACGTCTAGAAGAAGAACGTCTTTAACATCACCTGAAAGGATCGCACCTTGAATAGCTGCACCAACTGCAACAACCTCGTCTGGGTTTACACCTTTAGAAGGAGCTTTGCCGAAGAATTTTTGTACTACTTCTTGTACCGCAGGGATACGAGTAGAACCACCTACTAGGATAACTTCGTCGATTTCAGAAGTTGAAAGACCTGCGTCTTGCAATGCTTTACGACAAGGTTCGATACAAGCTTGGATCAATTTGTCTGCCAATTGTTCGAATTTAGCACGAGTAAGTGTTTTTACCAAGTGTTTTGGAATACCATTTACCGGCATAATGTATGGCAAGTTGATTTCTGTGCTTGTTGAGCTAGAAAGTTCAATCTTCGCTTTTTCAGCAGCTTCTTTAAGACGTTGAAGAGCCATTGGATCTTGACGTAAGTCAATGCCTTCGTCGTTCAAGAATTCTTCTGCCAACCAGTCGATGATTACGTGGTCGAAGTCGTCACCACCAAGGTGAGTATCACCATTTGTTGATTTTACTTCGAATACGCCGTCGCCTAGTTCAAGGATAGAGATATCGAAAGTACCACCACCAAGGTCGAATACTGCGATCTTCATATCTTTGTGTGCTTTGTCAAGACCGTAAGCAAGTGCTGCTGCTGTAGGTTCGTTTACAATACGACGTACTGTAAGACCTGCGATTTCACCAGCTTCTTTTGTAGCTTGACGTTGAGCGTCGTTGAAGTATGCAGGAACTGTGATTACAGCTTCAGTTACTTCTTGTCCAAGATAATCTTCAGCAGTTTTCTTCATTTTTTGAAGGATGATTGCAGAGATTTCTTGTGGAGTATACAAGCGTCCGTCGATATCAACACGTGGAGTGTTGTTTTCGCCACGAACTACTTTATAAGGTACACGTGAGATTTCTTTTTGTACTTGGTCAAACGATTCACCCATGAAACGTTTGATTGAGAAGATTGTATTTTGTGGGTTTGTGATTGCCTGACGTTTTGCAGGATCCCCAACTTTTCTTTCACCACCGTCTACGAATGCTACTACAGATGGTGTAGTTCTTTTACCTTCGCTGTTTGCAATTACGATTGGCTCGTTACCTTCTACTACGGCAACACATGAGTTTGTTGTTCCTAAGTCAATTCCAATAATTTTTCCCATGACTATTATATTTTAATTGTTATTATTTCTTTGTTATAATGTATAAGCGAATAACTTCAATTTTGTTCATTGCGTGTTTGTCGCTCACACTATACTTCTTGCAAATGGTGTGCCAAAGATTTTTTGCAGGGAATGTTCGGAATTTGTCAGTTTTTAGTGGAGAAGATGTGTTTTTTATGTCAGTTTTTGTGACAAATAGTCATTGTTTGTCTAAAAAAACAAATCCCGACACTGCTGTAGCAGGTCGGGACTTGATTATTTCATTTCAATTTCTTCTTTCATGTCTAGCTCATTTCTGTCGTTGTCATAAAACTTATACTCCAGGAATGCCAAACTCTGATCGGGAATGATTCTTAAACCGAGGGTGTAATTTAAGCGCCATTTCCATTTAAGGGAATAGAACCCTTTGTTGATAAATGCTGCAACGTAGGGATGTACATGCAAAGAAAAATTCTTCATCTTATGCTTGCTTACTAGGCAAGCAATCTTGCTTTCCAAGCTATCGGTAAAAAGAATCGAAGATTTAATGTTGCCTTTGCCAAAACAAGCAGGGCAAGCTTCTTCGGTATTTATGTCCATAGCAGGTCTCACACGCTGACGAGTAATCTGCATAAGTCCAAATTTACTCAACGGAAGTATGTTGTGTTTAGCTCTATCGTGAGCCATGGCTTTTGTCATGTGCTCGAACAACTTTTGGCGATTTATGCCTTCTGTCATGTCGATAAAGTCTATAACAATAATTCCTCCCATGTCGCGAAGTCGCAACTGGCGGGCAATCTCGTCGGCAGCAGCCATGTTTACATCAATAGCTGTTTTCTCTTGAGCATCGCTCGATTTAGAACGGTTTCCACTATTCACGTCAATAACGTGCATCGCTTCTGTATGTTCGATAATCAAATAAGCTCCACTCTTGAAAGTAACAGTTCTGCCAAAAAGAGATTTGATTTGCTTAGTGATCCCAAAGTTGTCGAAAATAGGCAACTGACCGGTGTATTCTTTGATAATACTTACACGCTCGGGAGCAATAAGGCTCACATAATCTCTAATTTCGTTCAGTTCTACCTCATCGTTGACATAGATGTTCTGAAACGACGGATTGAAAATATCTCTAATCAAGGCTACCGTGCGTCCTGTCTCCTCGTAAATTACAGATGGTGATTTAACCTTCTGTAGCTTTACCATGTTATCTTCCCAACGTTTTACCAAAGTGCGAAGTTCGTTATCCAGTTCCGCCACCCGTTTTCCCTCTGCAGACGTACGGACAATGACGCTGAAATTTTTCGGCTTAATACTTTGAATAAGTTGTTTTAATCGGGCACGTTCTTCGTTCGATTTTATTTTTTGCGATACAGATACTTTGTCCGAAAAAGGAATAAGCACAATGTATCTGCCGGCAAATGAAAGTTCGGATGTTAAACGTGGTCCTTTGGTTGAGATAGGTTCTTTGGAGATTTGAACCATAACTTCCTGTCCTACTTTAAGAACGTCGCTGATACTTCCTTCTTTTTCGATTTCGGGAAGAAGCTGCATCTTAGATATCGCAGGAAATTTCTTTTTATCGGCAAGAGCCTGTTTGAGAAATTTTTGTTGACTGTTGAAGTTGGGTCCTAAATCAAGATAGTGAAGAAATGCGTCTTTTTTATACCCTACGTCAATGAAAGCAGCGTTAAGCCCGGGCATAAGTTTTTTTACTTTACCTAGATATATATCACCAACAGAGAAAGAAACGTTGCGGGCTTCTTTATGTACTTCTACAAGATTTTTGTCTTCTAGTACGGCGATGGAAATCTCTTTGGGCTGTACGTCCATAACTAATTCACTGTTCACTTGAGGTAAAAATTTAAATTAAAGACCCCTAAAATAGAGTAAGAACAAACTTAATCAAATGGTTTAAGTTTGTTCTTTTAAAATCTAACTAAGAATTACTTTTTCTTTTTGTGTCTGTTCTTTCTTAGTCTTTTTTTACGCTTGTGCGTAGACATTTTATGTCTTTTTCTTTTCTTTCCGCTAGGCATAGCTTTAATATTTTAAAAATTAGACGTATGATTTAGATATCTCTTGTTACTTTACGCTATTTAAGAACGTCTTCGCTGGCTTGAAAGCAGGAATGTTGTGTTCTGGGATAATGATTGTTGTATTCTTCGAAATGTTACGAGCTGTTTTTTGAGCTCTTTTCTTTACAACGAAGCTACCAAATCCTCTTAGGTAAACATTATCACCTTTTGAGAGAGATTCCTTCACGATTTCCATGAAAGATTCTATGCTAGTAAGCACAACTTGTTTGTCTGCGCCTGTCTTTTTTGCAATCTCGTTTACAATATCTGCTTTTGTCATGTTAGAAATGTATTAATTAATTGTTCAGATTAATTTTTTGGACTGCAAATATATAGTTTTTATTTCACTAGTAAAAGAGTTGGTTCTCAATTTTTTTGCTAAAAATCAATTTGTTGGATTCATATGATCTATGTAAGTTTGCAGTAATCAGTTATTTAATGCAAAGTAAATGTCTCAAAGATACAATAAGAAACTATCAGATATTCAGGTGTATTTTTCTAAA
>CAMTPD010000071.1 GCA_947074265.1 uncultured Porphyromonadaceae bacterium | reverse complement strand
GGCTTGAAGCGAAATCGGGTAGGAGTTTTCACGAGCGGCCGAACCTAGTTTATAGATCTCATTGTAGTATTGCTTTTCGATAACCGAATCGGGTATTGAGATCTCAGACTTATTCCAGAAGTTCTTCCACCAGTTGTTGTGTGTATTAAAGTCGGCATAGATGTCGCGTTGCAACGCATTGTCTACAAGTTGCGAAGCTTTATCGTCTACAAGCGAAGAGGTGATACTCCATACTCCAATCAGTTTGTCGCCTTCTTGTTTCCATTTCACGGCTACTTGATACGTAAAGTCGTCCCAACCTTTTTGATCGAAAACGATTTTATTGCCATCTGTATTGAGTGTGCCTTGTTCGTATCCTAAACGTCCGAGGCTAAGTCCGCTCACCGAACTTTGATCGCCTTTGTCATTTGCTTGTTGCTGATATACCGGCGGAATCAAATGCATCGGAATCGAGTCTGTCAGGTTTTCGAAGATAAACCAACCTACCGGTTGATCGGCATGTACAAACGAAAGCATGCGTGTTCCGTTTTCCCATTCTACTTCGTTTACGGCTTCTTTGAGGTGAAGTCTGTTTTTCTTGACCTCGCCTAGCGCGTCGATGTTAAATTCCAACGCTGCTCCCGGTATTTTAGATGGTGCAGGAAGCTCTTCGTAAGGAGCATCGAACTTGTCTTGTACCGGTTTGTAGTCTTTCTTGCGTACTTGTTCTTGTACGTACTTGAAAGAGAAATCGGGATCGGATGTGATGGGTGAATCGCGAAGGTCCCAAAGGTCTACACGGTCTAGCGACATGCGAAGTTTATTGTCTTTTTCCCAGATCAAAGCTCCGATTATAGAGTTTCCCAATGGCATGCCTTCGTCCCACGTTGGAGCAAGGTTATTAAACATAAGGTCGTATGCATAGTTTGTTGTTTGTATTTGCTTCGTGTCGGTACAAGCGTATTGAGACGAAAGCAATAACAAAGCAACTCCTGAGGAAAGAAGTTTGTGTTTCATGATTGTAACTTAAAGTTATTATTGTTAATACACACAAAGTAAAATAAAAGGAATGAAAGAAAAGCATGCTGTCGAATCAAATTTGTAAATTTGTGTTTGCAAATTATTAAAAACTAACAAATGAAAAACGCAACCACGCGGATAGGTGCCGCATTACTATCTTCATTAGCACTTTCGGGATATGCGCAGAGTAAACAACCTAATATTGTTCTATTTTTGGTAGATGATATGGGTTGGCAAGACACTTCGCTTCCTTTCAATGATACGCCTAGCGAGTTTAATAAACTATACGAAACTCCCAACATGGAGCGTCTTGCTGCGCAAGGAATGAAATTTACACAAGCATATGCCAATAGTGTAAGTTCGCCTACTCGTGTGAGTCTTTTTACGGGGATGAATGCAGCCCGACATCGTGTTACAAACTGGACACTTGATAAAGATGCCTCTGTAGATAGTGAACACAAGCTTTTGTCTTATCCTTCGTGGAATGTGAACGGGATAGCAACCGAACCGGGTATAAACAATACGGTTGTGGCGACTACACTTTCTCAATTGCTACAAGGAGCAGGGTATCATACGATTCATTGTGGTAAGGCTCACTTCTCTGCCCGAACACTTCCTTGTGAGAATCCGTTGAACATGGGATTTGACGTAAACATTGCCGGGCATGCGGCAGGAGGATTGGGTAGTTATCTTGGCGAGCAGAACTATGGAAATAAAGTTGCCGGTGAGCATACATTGCCCTGGGGCGTACCCGGCTTGGAGAAATACCACGGCAGTGATGTGTTTGTAAGTGAGGCTTTAACCATGGAAGCTTTGTCTGCTCTCGACTCGACTCAAACAATCAATAAGCCGTTTTTCTTATATATGGCGCATTATGCCGTGCATGTTCCTATTATGGCAGATAAACGCTTTTATCAGAAATACCTGGATAAAGGAATGCCGGAAATAGAGGCTGCTTATGCTTCTCTTGTAGAAGGGATGGATAAAAGTTTGGGCGATATCATGGACTATTTAGAAAAGAATAATCTTGATGATAATACTGTGATTTTGTTTATGTCGGATAATGGAGGCTTTAGTTTGGCTCCACGCGCAGGTAAACCGCATACACACAATAAGCCGCTAAATAGCGGTAAAGGGTCGGCCTATGAAGGTGGTATTCGCGAACCAATGATTGTGAAATGGAATGGTGTTACTACTCCGGGATCGGTGTGCAAAGATTATTTGATAGCCGAAGATTACTATCCAACGATTCTTGAAATGGCAGGTGTTGTGAAGCCAAAGACGATTCAAACAGTCGATGGCGAGAGTTTTGTTGGAAGTTTAAAAGGAAAAGCAACCGGCAATAAACGTGCGCTTTATTGGCACTTTCCTAACAACTGGGGACCTACTGGCCCGGGTATCGGAGCTACAAGTACTATTCGTAAGGGAGACTATAAATTGATTTATTTCCACGAAAACGAATCTTTCGAGTTGTATAATATCAGTGAAGATCTTGGTGAAACGACTAATCTGGCTGCAACAAATCCGAAACTTGTAAAGAAGTTGGCCATGCAACTTAGCAACCATCTGCGTAGTGTAGATGCACAAATGCCTACATTCAAAGCAACAGGAAAGGCCGTGCGTTGGCCCGACGATGTAGCGAAAACATTGTAACGCTTAAAAAACTCAGATATACCAATATAAGAATCCCCTTATTCACTTTACTCATTTGTATTGATGAGACTTTGATGAATAAGGGGATTTGTTTTATATCTCAGCTGCGTTTTAAAGCTTTTTCAACCAAACGTCTCTGAATTGAATTGGTTCGCCTTCGCTTTGTAGTCCGATGTAACCTTTTTTGTGCATGGATTGTGTTCCCATGTTTTGAACTTCGCCATTGATCATAACAACGATTGAGCCATTGCGACAATAGATATCGGCAGTGTTCCACTCTCCAACAGGTTTTTCGTTTGACGGATTCAGCTTCTCTACAACGGGAAAGTCTGGTCGCTTTTCGCCCGGTTTTGTTTTAAACTCAGATACGTCGGACCCTCCGAGTAAAACGAAGTCGCCAGCCTGACCTGCACAAAGTTGTGCTTCGATTGCATTAGGCCATATCTTTTCTTGTGGTTGAACAAATAGAAAAATTCCGCTATTGCTTGCTGTTTTTGCCCAACGCCATTGCAAGTGTAGGTGAAAGTTGTCGTACATTTCTTTGGTGTACATATACCCGAACGGTGTACCTTTGATGGTAATAACGCCATCTTCGACACTAAAGATATCGGCAGGCTTTGCAGTGGAGTTAGTGTCTAGAAAGAAGTTCCAGTTGTTGAGGTTCTTTCCGTTGAATAACTCTACTTTTTGAGCTGATACAGACGTGGTAGCAATTAAAATACTTCCTACGAAAAAGGATTTAATTAATGTATTCATGGTGCCAATAATTTAGATATAAGATTATGAATTGTAATTGTTTAAGGCAAACATAGCTATTTTTTTGTAATTATTAGCATCACTAAATCGTAAAATAGTTCTTACTTTGAGATAAGATTAAAATAAACAAAGAATATCCCCATAAGAATATGAGCATACTTATTAAGAAGGTTTTACTGTATGATAAAGAGGTAGATGTACTGATCAAGGACAATGTTATTGCCCAAATAGATGAAACCATTTGTTGTGACGATTGTGAAGTAATAGACGGCCGAAAGAAAGCAATCATTCCCGGGTTGGTAAATTGTCATACACATGCGGCGATGACTTTGTTTCGTGGTTTTGCGGATGACATGAAGCTAGAACCTTGGCTTACTCAAAAGATTTGGCCCAATGAGGCTAAACTAACAGAGGAAGATGTTTATTGGGGAGCTAAATTAGCTTGTTTGGAAATGATTCGTACGGGTACAACTTCTTTTCTTGACATGTATCATATGTATGATGCTACGGCTCAGGCTGTAGAAGAAATGGGGATAAGAGGTTTTCTTACCGAGGCTTTCTTTGATCATTTTGATTCGAAGATAACCGAAAAGGTGAAGAAGCGTGTATCTAAACTGATCGATAGACCATTGCTTCACGGTGATCGTATTCGAATGGCATTAGGTCCTCATGCTATTTATACGGTTTCGGGAGAATTGCTTCGCTGGTCTTCCGATGTTGCTAAGGAGCACGATATGTTGCTGCATCTTCACTTAGCAGAGACAGAGGTTGAGGTACAAAACTCACTAAAGAGTTTTGGGCTTACTCCGGTTCGCTATTTGAAAGAACTCGGTATTCTTTCGCCTAACTTGGTTATAGCACATTGCATTTGGCTCGATGATGAAGAGATGAAAATGCTTGCCGATCATGATGTGAAGGTGGTACATAATCCGAACTCGAATTTAAAACTTGCTTCAGGGATGCACTTCAAGGCTGATGAAATGCGCAAAGCCGGTATTACGGTAGGTCTTGGTACGGATGGTTGCAGTTCGTCAAACAATCTGGATATGGTAGAGGTTATGAAAGTGGCATCGCTACTTGGTAAAGCATGGCGCAAAGATCCGGAAGCAATGACTGCTCCCGATGTTTTTGAGATGGCAACCAAAGGCGGAGCACATATTCTTGGATTGAATGCCGGACAAATTAAAGTTGGTATGCTTGCCGATATAGCATTGGTCGACTTAAAAATGCCGGCGTTTGCACCGAATTTCAACTTTATTTCTAATCTTGTTTATGCAGCAAACGGGTATTGTATCGATACGGTTATTTGTGACGGTAAGGTGGTAATGCGTAATAAGCAGATCAAAGATGAAGAGTTGATTATGGATAAAGCTTCTGAGTTGGCTTATAAGCTAATGGAGCGTTGATTTATGAACGATTAAATAGCAACGATATGAATACATATATTTATGCCGATTATGTTGAGGCGGCACATTATCTAAAACAACGTATCGACGTTTTACCAAAAGTTGGTATTATATTGGGTAGTGGTCTGGGACCACTTGCCGATGACATAGAGGATCAGACTGTTATTCCGTATAATGAGATTCCTAATTTTATGAACTCTACGGCAATGGGGCATAAAGGTAATCTTATCTTCGGAACGCTGGGTGGAAAACAGGTTGTTGCGATGCAAGGACGTTTTCATCATTACGAAGGTTATACGATGCAACAAGTAACATTTCCGGTACGTGTGATGAAATTGCTTGGAGTAGAAGTGCTTATCGTATCTAATGCTGCCGGTGGTGTAAATATGACGTATCGCATTGGTGATTTAATGTTGATTAAAGATCACATCAACTTGATGCCTAATCCGCTTATCGGAAAGAATATAGAAGAGTTTGGTCCGCGCTTTGCCGATATGACGCGTGCGTATGACCGCGAGTTGGCTTCGCTGATGCATGAAGTTGCTTACAGTAGAAACATTATGTTGCACTCTGGAGTTTATGCCGGACTAACAGGTCCTACGTTTGAGACTCCTGCCGAATATGAATACATTCGTCGTATTGGAGGTGATGCTGTAGGAATGTCTACCGTACCGGAGGTTATTGTAGCACGTCATTGTGATATGCGTGTTTTAGGAATGTCTGTAATAAGCAATGAGGCTTTTAATTTCGCAGATGATTTTGTGAATGATGGTAATGATGTGATCAAAGCTGCAAATGAAGCTTCTTTGAAAATGCGAACTCTCGTTGCTGCGTTCTTGGAGAGGTTGTCATAGTGTAGATTCTGAAAAGTAGTTTCTAATTATTCTTATCCTTTGCAACATTCATTTGGCACATGTGTTATAGTAGCAAAGATTATTCGTATGAAACTACAACGATTTTCGCCGGATGATTCGGCAATTATACTTATCGATCATCAGATTGGTTTACTAGAGTGTGTAACTAGTAAACCTCATGACGTGATTAGACAAAACTGCAAGATTGCAATTAAGTTTGCAAAGGCATATGATCTACCTTTGTTTGTCACATCGGGAATGCATGACGTTTGTGGTGGACTTATAAAGGAAGTGAAGGAAGAGATAGGGGAGTTTCCTTCAAAACTATTTAGTAGAGAAGGTGGTCATAGCTGCTGGGGTAATACTGCACTTAAAGAGGTTTTACTTAAACAGGGTAGACGTCATATATTTATTGGTGGATTACTGACAGATATAAATCTTTTCTGGTCGGCCTTTGATGCAATACAGCTAGGTTTTTCTGTGAAAATAGTAAGTGGTCTTTGTGGGTCGCCCGAGATTGAAGGCGATAGACTGACTTATGATCGATTGTCGAAACTAGATATAACTGTTGTAAATGCATCGCAAATGATCAGCGAATTGGTACCAGATTTTAATTCTGAATATGGAGCAGAGGCTTTGAATATTCTTATGCAGGATATCATTGCAAAGCAATAAGATATATTTGATGTTTAGATAAAAAATCTCTATGTCTTTCTCAGTAGATTTACTGGTTTGGCATAGAGATTTTTTTGTTTTGCAATAAAGGATCTTTTCATATATAATTGTTGTTTATTGTTAAAGGGTCGCCCAGCTTATTGATGATGCAATACACTTGCATAGTTGTAAGTGTTTTACATGACGGACGCCAATTGAGATCAATGAGTTCTTCGCGTAGATCTCTGTTGTAGTTTATCCATCTTAACATGGCAATTGCTGCTGCTTTTTTTGATCTGTTTGGTAAATAGATAGTTGCCAGATCTTTAAATCTTAGTTGTTTGTTGCAATACATAATATTAGAAGACTTTCATTTGTTATTTATTTGATTTTTTCATAGCTCTAATGTAACCATGATTAATTAATAAACAAGCGATAAAGTGATAAATGTTCCGTAGTTGAGTAATTTTAGCTCTTTGTCAGAGTTGTTATGATAAGGATGCATTTGACACGGTGTGTGTATTAAAATGTGTAAATGAAGCTTGGTCTTTTCTTGGTTGTATAAAACCAAGAATTAAATAAATAATTAGAGATAATATATTTTTGTATCTTCGCTTTTGTCAGGGTTTTATTTTTTAATAGATATATAATATACACTTATGAATGCACAACCATTATATATAAAAC
>CAMTPD010000070.1 GCA_947074265.1 uncultured Porphyromonadaceae bacterium | reverse complement strand
GATATTCTCCGGAGTGACTGGAGTTCAGACGTGTGCTCTTCCGATCTCAATATGACTTATAATTTGTTTGGCCGGATTGATGTATTTATTATTACCCATATAAAAGGCTCCCCATTCACCAATGATGGTTGGTAAGGTTTTTTCTTTTCCACTCTCAAAGAGTGCTTCGAAGATGACATCTACTCGTTCCGATGCAGGAGATGCTGCTAGTTCGCTATCTGTAACCAAGTCGTAGCCGTGTGGGGCGAAGATGCAAAGTGTATCTGGGATTCCTTTTGCGTCTACAGGTGTTTTTACGTTACTCTTTAATCCAAGGTTGCAGAAATAGCTATGCTCTAAGATGATCATTTGTGTAGAGTTGACACTGCGTATGGCATCGCGCGCTTTTTGATAAAAGTCGGACAACGGACCTTGCTCAAACGTAGCAACCGATTCTTGCATTCCATCGAGAACTTTTTGATAATTCTTTCGTGAGGAAACATATGATAATGCTTCGGCTTTACCATAAGGACTAGATAACGTAGACATTATTTCGGATTCTGAAGGCATTGATCCCGACAAATCATAAACCATGCTTGCTGCAGACGTGAGAAGACTACCCATCACCTCCTGTGCTTGTGTTCCCGGAAAAGGCTCGTTCATAATGTCAAAACCCAATACTGATGGCGCATCTTTGTATCGCTCTGCTACTGCTTTCCATGTGTTGATATAATGGTCTTGTATGCCAATACCATCTGAGGCAGGAGTATTTTTCCAAAAGTTGTCAAATGCATTTTGTACAGCCGGACTAATGAGATATGCTTCGCTCCAGATGTTTCCTTGATAATGTGGTGCATTGTTTGTTAATGTTGCCCATGCCGGAGCTCCGTCGCTAAAGGCTTGTCCGTACAAATCTTGATGCATGTCTAGCATTAGCCAAATACCGTTTTCTTCGGCCCATTTTACACGTTTGTCAATTTCCTTGAGATAGGCCTCGTTGATCTTGCCCGGCTCTGGTTCTAGTCCGTCCCAAATAATACCGTATCGAATGCAATTGAATCCCCACGATTTAAATTTTCTGAATAATTCTTCGTCATTTACATTAAGGTAATTCTCGGCTTTGTTTTTATTTACATGATTGAGACCGTTAAGGATTACCACTCGTCCGCTAGCGTCAATTAAGACGCCATTGCTATTTGTTAAGTACTCTGTGCGATTTGTTGTTGAGGCAGACAGTGTGTTTGTAAATGGAAGTATACAGCAACAAGTAGCTACTAGTATCCGATAAAAGTTTTTCTTCATAGCTTGAATATTAGAGTTTGAATCAAATGTTTTGAATGCTAATTTATCTTACTTATTTTCGTTTGCCAAGGATGAGGGGAATATAGTCTTATAATGTGGTAAAAGGTGCATCTGTAGGACGAAATGACTTATTTAGGGGTGAATTTGCACGGTCTGAATAGCTTAGAATAAATTTTAAAATGACTAAATATTGACGTGTTCATGTTGCTTGTCTCTGGGCTTTTTCGTAATTTAGAGGTATAAACAATGTATATAAGCATTGAGTATTATCCACGATTGAATCAAAACCATAACTATTATATGAGAATTTTCACGGTAAAAAAGAAAGCCCACTCTTTTCTATTTGTTGCTTTATTGTGTGTAGTTGGATCGATGAGTAGTTTTACTACAGCATCTGCTCAAGATACACCCACTATAGACTCTACAGTAGTTGTAGAAGCAGATACACTACATCCATTCATCAAACCGATGAGTTTTCCCATTGTTGATACAGAAGAAAAGGTAGAGACGCTTTATGAGAAGTTTTACAATAACTTGATCTCTGAAGCAATGAAGTACTTAGGAACTCCTTATCGTTGGGGTGGAAAATCAATAAAGGCATTCGACTGCTCAGGTTTTACTTCGTATGTATTCGAAAAACAAGGGGTAGAAATCTCTCGTACGAGCAGAGAGCAAATTAAAAATGGAGAGAAGGTTGAAGTGAATGACTTAAAAACCGGAGATTTGATCTTCTTCAATGGTCGTTCAGGGGTAGGAACTAAACGAATCGGACACGTTGGTATTGTTGTTGCAAACAACGGAGACGGTAATGTTGAGTTTATTCATAGTGCAAGAGGTGGTGTTCAAACATCTAATTTAAAAGATGATCCTTATTACAAGAAACGATATGTTGCAGGATGCAGAGTAAAACCGTCTGAAGAGAAAGTAAAGGAAATCATGCAACAACCTCAGTTTACATTTCCTGTTGTGTAATGAATGTTCATATATATAAAATTGTTTAGTTGTTTTATTGGCTTGTAGATAAAAAGCGAAGCATGAAGTACATTGTACATCATAGCTTCGCTTTTTTTTACGTTATAATTACTCTTTCGAGACAATTGTTGTAGGGTGATATTTTATTTTAAACCGCGTCCTTCTAGTAATGCATCAGGTGTTGGTTTCGCACCTCTAAAGTTTAGATACATATCCATAGGATCTTCACAGCCGCCTTTCTCAAGAATATTCTTTCTGAAAGATTGAGCTGTTTTTTGATCAAAAATATTACCTGTTTCTTCGAAAGCTCTAAATGCATCTGCATCTAATACCTCAGCCCATAAATAGCTATAGTAACCGGCTGCATAACCGGTAGGAGAGCTAAAGATGTGTGTGAAATAAGTAGATCGGTAACGTGGAACAATTGAGCTTGCTAAGCCAATGTTGTCCATTGCTACCTTCTCAAAAGCAGCAGCATCTAGATTGTTTTCTGTTTCGAGCAAATGCCAGTTCATATCTAATAGAGCAGCTGCAACAAATTCACCTGTAACGAATCCTTGATTAAAGGTTTCTGCCTTTTGCATCTTTTCAATCAAGACATCCGGAATAACCTCTCCTGTTTGATAATGTTTTGCATATTGTTTCAAAACTTGAGGATGTGTAGCCCAATGCTCCATTACTTGTGATGGTAGCTCAACGAAGTCGGCAGGAACATTCATGTTTAAGCTAGGATAAGTAACTTTTGAAAGCAATCCGTGCAAACCGTGACCAAACTCGTGAAATACGGTTTCTACATCATCTAGGCTAAGCAAAGCCGGTTTATCTCCAACAGGTTTCGTGTAGTTTCCAACATTTGTTACCACAGGACGAATATCTTTTCCATTCTCAATACGTTGTGGAACATAATTATCCATCCATGCGCCACCTAGTTTGCCTGCACGAGGGAAGAAGTCTATTAACAGTACACCCACATGACTGCCATCAGCATCACTAACTTTGTATGCCTTTACATCTTCGTGGTATTTAGGATAATCAGAAAGAGCCTCGAACGTGAGACCATATAATTGGTTTGCTGTCCAGAAAGCTCCTTGCATTACGCTGTCTGCTTGGAAATAAGGACGCAACTCTTCTTGATCTAAATCAAACTTAGCTTTGCGAACTTTTTCTGCGTAATACCACCAATCCCACGATTCCAATTTGATAGGTGTAGGCTCTGCACTGGCCAGTTTTTGCATATCTGCAATTTCTTCATTGATCTTAGGTTGAGCAGCAGTCCACACTTGAGTAAGCAAGTTCATCGCTTCTTCCGGTGTTTTAGCCATTTTATCCTCAATGCTATATTGTGCAAAGTTTTTATATCCAAGCAGGTTGGCTTGAGTAATGCGTAAGTTTGCAACCTTTTGAGCTAGCTCACTATTGTTATATTCATTTGCATTCATGCCTCTGTTGATATAACCTTTGTAAAGCTTTTCACGTAGATCTCTGTTTTCAGCATATTGCAAGAATTGGTTCATGCTAGGTTTTTATAGGGTAAATACCCATTTCCCCTCTTTGCCGCGATTTTTAGCTTCTTCGGCAGCAGCAGCTTTTACAGACTCAGGCAATCCTGTAAGGTCTGCTTCGTCCTCAATGATAAGCTCGAAGCTGTTGTTTTCAGCTAAAACGTTTTGTGAGTACTTAAGGGTAAGTAATCCGATTTCTTTATTGATCGCTTTAAGTTGTTCCTTCTTGTCTTCAGAAAGAAGAGCACCGGAACGAACGAAGTCTTTGTAGTAATTTGTAAGAAGTCGGGTTTGCTCAGGTGTCAGATTTTCGCTTTCACGGTTGTTATAAACAGTTTTTACACGATCAAAAAGCTTCTCATTCATCGAAACTTTATCGTTGTGTTCTGATAGAAGAGGGGATATCTCTTCTGCAATTTTTTGAAGCGAATCGTTTGTTTCTGCACTCTCTAGATTGAAGAATACAGCAAGGGTCTTGGAAAGTAGACGTCCACTATAGTCCATTGCTTCAATCGTATTGCTAAAAGTAGGAGCTTCTGGATTGTTTACAATGACGTCTATTTCTTCTAAATGTTGCTGCATTCCTTGTTGGATAGCAGGCATGAAATGTTCGTTCTTGATTTGATCGAAAGGAGGAATGCCATAAGGCGTAGTCCATTCGGTAAAGAATGGGTTTGAAGCCGACTGTTTCTTGTCATCGCAGCTTCCCATTGTTGTAAGTAATGCGCTCATTGCACAAACGGTTAGTAGTTTCTTGTTCATATCGGTTTACCAATTTGTTACAAAGATAAGGTATTTAAGATACAAAATAACAGAAGCAGCTTGTAAGCTTTTCTCTTATTTTATTTCTTATTTCATCTCTGCAAATTTATTGTGAGAAGTGTCCCATTCAGGAGTGGAGTAAAGTAATTCAATAGCCTCTTCCGGAGTTGAAGCAACGCTCCAAAGCTGAGCATGATGAGCACGCATAAAGTTTTCGTCGATTGTATGTTGTAAGAAATCTATCAACTTGTTGTAAAAACCATTCGTATTTAATATTACAATCGGTTTGGAGTATAAACCTAATTGCTTCCAGGTGATTACCTCCATAAGTTCTTCAATCGTGCCACATCCACCCGGTAGAGCTACAATTCCATCGCTGAGACGAGCCATACACGCTTTGCGTTCGTGCATACTATCTACTTCGATAAGTTCTGTAAGTGATTCGTGTTGCCAGTTTTGTGCTACCATAAAAGATGGAATAACACCAGTTACCTCTCCGCCATTTTTAAGAACAGCGTTTGCAGTTGCAGCCATTAATCCTATTTTTCCTGCACCATTGATGAGACGTATTTTCTTATCGGCTAGTAGTTTGCCAAGTTTTTCAGCATCTGAGAAATAGGCAGTATCTATTTGTGAGCTAGAAGCACAATAGACACAAACAGAAGATATTTTGTTCATCCTTGATTTAGTTTATCGTATAAATTATTAGACTGCAAAAGTACAACTCTAAATAAGGATGAACAAAGTTACGGCTCTTTATTTTAGAAGATAGATTCCCTTCATGTTCTCGATAGGAATCTCAACAACTGGTGCTCCACAATAATATGCTCCTAATGTATAATGGGCATATGTAAAGCGAAGATGGGTAGGTGTGACATTGATTGCTGTCACATCAGCCAGTGTCGGATCAGAGCTAAAGCAATTGTCGGGGTTTGTAAAATTAACCTGTAAGAGCGAGTCTATTCGCATCTGCTGAGATAGATCTAAAAGATCGGCAGTGGATAGAAAACGCTTTTCCTGAGGGGAATAATTAAGTGCATAAAACTCTGTATTACCATGTGCTCCTCCGGCAAAAGTATAGGTTGTTGTCAAGGTGCTCACAATTTGTTCGGAAACGATGAAGGCTGTATCATTACTGTAAAGTTCGTATCGAAAGGCTGGGTGTGGGTATTTAATTTTACCCGCTTCTAAGTCGCTTCTATAAGAGGTGAAAAAGCTATCTGCATCAGCAATTGTTGTGCTCATTAACGAATCATTCAAAGCTTTCAATTGTCTATTTAGAGGAGTGATCATTTCATTTGACTTCTTGTTCGCACCTTCAAATGATATAGACGAAAGATTTATTTGATAATTGTCTGTATTGTCGGTATGATGCTCTGAGAGAATTGTTACATCAAATGGAGATGAGCATGAGACAATTGTACTTGCTAAAATCAGTGTTATGAATAGGTGTTTATTTTTCATGTATATAATTTCTTATTGTTTTTTTAATCCATTCTTTTTATAAAGATAACGGAATAGATCTCTATAAAGTTATGATAAAAGCACTTTTTACATGGGCGAAAACGAGATTATTATTGAAAATAATCGAAAGTTTGTTAGTTTTGTGTTTAGATGCAGGTTGGTGCGAAGCTTATGAATCTGATATATAACTATTTTTGTTATTCATTAGTGCGATCCTATAATTTATCATTTACCCAATAATATTAAATATACCATGATTAAACGACTTATTTTCTCTGCAAGCCTATTGTTTGCCACGACGATTGGAGCAATGGCACAACACAATGTAATTCCTTATCCGAATAAGCTTCAATGCAATGGATCCGGGTTTACGCTTTCAAGAGTTGAAGTTTCGTTAGGAAAAGACTTGAAGGATTTAAAAGATTTGGTGCAAAAGGATTTTACCTCAGCCGGTATTTCTGTATCGTTTGGAAATAAAAAAGCAAATATAGTCTTTAAGCATAACCAACAACTTCCTACAGAGGGATATACACTCAATGCCGTAGATGGTAAAGTTGCGATTGAATATGCTGATGCTTCAGGGGCTTTTTATGCGATGCAGACATTGAAACAGCTTTGGAGTGTAAAGGGCAATACACTTGAAATCCCTAATGTTGCAATTGAAGATTCTCCAGCCTATCAATGGAGAGCCTTTATGCTAGATGAAGGACGTTATTTTAAAGGCAAAGAAGTTGTGTATCAATTAATCGATCAAATGGCTGCTTTGAAAATGAATGTATTTCATTGGCACCTTACAGACGATCAAGGTTGGCGTATAGAAATTAAGAAGTATCCGAAATTGACCGAAGTAGGAGGCTTTAGAAAAGAAACAGAGATTGGAGGTTGGAATAGTAAGAAATTTGATGGCAACCCTCATGGAGGCTTTTATACGCAAAAAGAAATCAAAGAAATAGTTGCTTATGCAGCCAAAAGAGGAATTACGATTGTACCTGAAATTGAGATGCCGGGGCATGCTTCTGCTGCAATAGCA
>CAMTPD010000069.1 GCA_947074265.1 uncultured Porphyromonadaceae bacterium | reverse complement strand
ATAAACCAATCCCCGAAGCACTAACTTCATATTCTTTATTGCGAAGTGCCAGAGCTAAATCAAACATAAAAGGCACTTGCACCGATATTAAATGAACTTTTTTCATCAACTCAGCTGAATATCACCGATATTTCGTTATTTTGGTGCAAAAATACGACAAAATGGAGTTTAATTCTATCGAATCAGGATTTTTTTATGCCGATGGCGGCGCAATGTTCGGAGCAATTCCGAAAACTTCTTGGATTCGCAGATACTCTTGCGATGAAAAAAACCGCTGCCTTTTGGCCATGAGATGTGGATTGATTAAAGACGGAAAAAGAAATATTCTTGTAGACACAGGAGTAGGGAGTTTTTCTGATGATGTAAATTCATTCTATGAATTCCACAATCTGACCAATATGTATGATGCTCTTAAAGAGTACGATCTCGAACCGGACGACATTACCGATGTTATCCTAACTCATCTCCACTTCGATCATTGTGGCTTTGCTACCTATTATTGCAATGAAGAAGAGACATACAAACCCTCTTTTCCTAAAGCAAATTATTGGGTATCCAAAACACAATGGGAATCGTTTCGCAATCCATCGGAGTTAGAAAAACCATCTTTCGATGCCAACACGCTATTACCCGTACTTAATGCCGGGCGCTTGCGTTTAATTGATAGAGCTTGCTCCATTGCAAACAACATACAATTATACCTCTTCGATGGGCATACAAACGGACAACTCGTCCCGGTTTTTGAATCCAAAGAACAAACACTTATTTTCCCAGGAGATGTAATTCCAACACTGGCACATCTTTCTTTAGAATGGATATCGGCTTATGATGTAATGCCATTAAACTCTTATGCTGCCAAGAAAAGACTACTAGAGTATGCAATCGAAAAAAATGCTACACTTGTTTTCTATCACGACACGCAAATTACATCTTGCTCGGTCAAGAAAGTAGGAGAATACTATAAAGCCGACACAATATCCAGATCGGTTTTATAAAATAGACATAAAAAAAGCGGCAACTCCAGTAAGGTGAGTTGTCGCTCTTTTTATTTATAAATAGTGGTTATCTTTAAAAGTAGATTTCTCCAAAGAATTCCGGCAAGTGAAAGTTTGGTGTCGGATTATCAATTGCATTCCAACTAACAAAGTGAGGATACGCAGTATCATCAGCACACTTATAGAAATTTGCGCTAATTTTCTCTGGCAAACTATCAGATGAAAGCCCCATTAGTGAAAATGGTATTGCAACAACAAGCTCCCATGTATATAACCCTTTTTTCTCATCAAAAGCATCACGTCCGGCTGTTGAATAACGACGAATCATTCGATATTCATTTTCGTTCAACCCTACTTTCTCTGTTTTTGATTTTCTTTTTGCAGCGTCGCAAACACCAATACAGTTGAATTCAAAGTTCATATAAGTTTCGTCGCCCGGTTTTTTCATAAAAAACTCTACGCAACTATCTTGATGAACCGGAGAACCATCTACCGAATGAGAGGCCTTCAAGGCATTGCCTCTTACAAAATAACGAATGTATAAGTCTTGATCACCTCTTGCAATATCAAAAGAAACAATCGGCTTATAAGCATATTCGGGCCAGTTTACTATATCAATACTTTCACGATGCCCTTTCTCTTCCATCAACGATCCGATAGAAGACAGGTGCAAGGCATCTAATGTCTTTAAATAAGGAACCTTTAGTTTCTTCATATCCTGATATTATATTTTAGAATATTTGTTTTTCGTTTAAGTCCAAAAGGTATAAACCAAACCAAACAACGCAATAATAGTCATCACTATTCCGATTGAATGATTTAAAATCTTCATACCTCTCACATTGAAATGATTCTTAATTTTCCCCACAAAATAAGTAATGGCAAGCCACCAGACTACAGCTCCGATACCAATTCCTAGCAATCCTAGAACCAGATTTGAGTAATTCATTTCTTGATCCCAAAAACTCAGGCGGGCAAATAGCCCGATGTAAAGAAATATAATCAATGCATTTGACAGGGTTAGCAGCAATGCCGTAATAAAATCTTGTGTATACGAGGTTGCCCCCTCTTTCTTCTTTGATAAACTCTTTACCGGATTCGAATTGTATACCACGTATGCAAAAACCAGCAAGACCACACTACCCAATACCTGCAATGGTCGAATATTTGCTTCGATAAAATCGATTACAAATCCCATACCAAAACCAGTAATGGCAGCATATATAATATCAGAAAGAGCAGCTCCTAGTCCGGTCACAAAACCATGCATCCTTCCTTTGTTTATTGTACGTTGAATACAAAGCACTCCGGTAGGGCCCATAGGTGCCGATACTAATACACCAATAATTAATCCTTTTAACAAAAAGCCAAGCATCAACTTACAGCTTTAAATATATATAATAATTTAGCTTTCGTATGCAAAGATAAGAGCTATTCTGAAAAAAAGCGCAAAATATGAGTTGTTAGGACATATTAAGAAAGCTTTTAACTATCTTTGTGGCATGAAGACATGAGTCTTCTCCTGCTATCTGGTTACCAAAATTAATCAACAATATGATCCTATTTTTTAGATCTTCAACACAAACGGTGATTGCGGTAGAAACCAAAAATCACTTTTCAACTGAAGAAACACAAAAATTAACATGGCTGTTTAGTGGTGCATTGCCTCTGGAATCCGAATCCTTAGAGGGTTGGTTCGTCGGGCCGCGCAAAGAAATGATCACTCCGTGGAGTACAAATGCCGTTGAGATTACTCAAAACATGGGAATGTCGGGCATTACTCGTATCGAGGAATACTTTGAAGTGAAAAACGCGGACGCAGAACACGATCCGATGCTTCAAAGAATTTATCACGGACTTACTCAAGACCTCTTCAAGATTAGCAAGCAACCCGAAGCTATCGTTTATATAGATGATATTGCTGCTTACAACGAGCAAGAAGGATTAGCTCTTAGCGAAGAAGAGATTGCTTATTTGAATAGCATCAGCGAACAACAAGGTCGCAAACTTACCGACAGCGAAGTATTCGGCTTCTCTCAGGTAAACTCTGAGCACTGCCGTCATAAAATCTTTAACGGTATCTTCGTTATCGACGGAGAAGAAAAAGAAAGCTCTCTTTTCAAGCTAATCAAGAAAACTTCCGAGACCAATCCAAACAAACTTGTTTCTGCCTACAAAGACAATGTTGCCTTCAATGAAGGTCCTACCGTTGAGCAATTCGCTCCTATCACAGGTGATAAACCAGACTACTTCCAAGTAAAAGACATCAAAACTGTTATCTCTATTAAAGCTGAGACACACAATTTTCCTACTACCGTAGAGCCATTTAATGGTGCTGCAACAGGTACTGGTGGTGAAATTCGTGACCGTTTGGGCGGAGGTAAAGCCAGTCTTCCAATTGCAGGTACTGCTGTATATATGACTTCATACCCAAGAACCGAAGGAACTCGCGAATGGGAAGAAGGCATGGAAGAGCGTGATTGGTTATATCAAACACCAGAACAAATCTTGATCAAAGCATCAAACGGTGCTTCTGATTTTGGTAACAAATTTGGACAACCTCTTATCTGCGGTTCGCTTCTTACATTCGAGCACGCAGAAAACCATAAAAAGTTTGCATACGATAAAGTTATCATGCTTGCCGGCGGTGTTGGTTTCGCAAAACTTAGCGACGCTATCAAAGGCGAACCTAAACCAGGTGAAAAAGTAGTGGTACTTGGTGGTGACAACTACCGTATCGGTATGGGTGGTGGTGCCGTTTCTTCTGTAGATACAGGAGTATTTGAAAGCGGTATCGAGCTTAACGCTGTACAACGTGCAAACCCTGAAATGCAAAAACGTGCGTCTAACGTAATCCGTACGCTTGCAGAATCAGACAACAACCCGGTAGTTTCTATCCACGACCACGGTGCAGGCGGTCACTTAAACTGTTTGTCAGAGCTTATCGAAGCAACAGGTGGTGTGATCGAACTAGACAAACTTCCTGTGGGCGACCCTACTCTTTCGGCTAAAGAGATTATTGGTAACGAAAGCCAAGAGCGTATGGGTATTCTTGTAGATGAGAAACACATCGATCAAATTAAGAAAATTGCAGAACGCGAACGCGCTCCTATGTATGTAGTAGGTGAAACAACAAACGACATGGCACTTGTATTTGAGCAAGCTGACGGTCAAAAACCAATCGATCTTAAACTAGAAGATATGTTTGGTAACTCACCTAAAACTATTATTACTGATAATAGCGTAGAAGAGCACTTTGCGAATGTAGAATATACTCCATCAAACATTCACCACTATCTTGAAAACGTGCTTCAACTTGAAGCTGTAGCTTGTAAAGACTGGTTAACGAACAAAGTAGACCGCTCGGTAACAGGTAAGATTGCACGTCAACAATGTCAAGGTGAACTACAATTGCCTTTGAGCGACCTTGGTGCCGTTTCTCTAGACTTTAGAGGCAAAGCTGGTATCGCAACTTCGATTGGCCACGCTCCACAAGTAGCAATGGCAAATCCTGCTGCCGGTTCGGTTATGGCAATTGCAGAATCTCTTACCAACCTTGTATTTGCTCCGCTTACAGACAAGATTGCTGGCGTATCATTGAGTGCAAACTGGATGTGGCCATGTAAAAATGCAGGTGAAGACGCTCGTCTTTACAAAGCAGTAGAAGCTTGTTCGGAGTTTGCTTGCGAATTGGGTCTTAACATCCCAACTGGTAAAGACTCTTTGTCGATGACTCAAAAATATGGCAACGATAAAGTATACTCTCCTGGTACAGTAATTATCTCTGCTGCCGGTGAAGTATCTGATATAAAGAAAATCGTTTCTCCAGTTTTGGTTAACGATGCCAATACAGCACTTTACTACATCGATTTCTCTTTCGATGCATTAAAACTTGGCGGTTCGGCATTTGCACAGACTTTGAATAAGATCGGTGATGATGTTCCTACCGTTACAGACTATGAATATTTCCGCGACACGTTCAACACTGTACAACAGTTGATCGAAGACGGATACATCCTTGCAGGTCACGATATCTCTGCCGGTGGTATGATTACTGCTATGCTTGAGATGTGTTTTGCAAATGTAGAAGGTGGTCTTGAAGTAAACCTAGACAAACTTGGCGAAGAAGATATCATCAAGATTCTGTTTGCAGAAAATCCTGGTATCCTTGTACAAGTAAAAGATAAAAAAGCGGTTGAAAAGATTCTTGAAGAAAACGGAATCGGTTTCGCACGCATCGCAAAACCTACATCAGAGCGTCACGTTCTTGTTTCGAAAAACGGAGCAGAATACCAATTCGGTATCGACTACATGCGTGATGTATGGTACTCTTCATCTTACAAACTTGACATCAAACAATCAGGTTCTGTATGTGCAGGCGACCGTTTCGAGAACTACAAAGTTCAACCTATCGAATACAAATTCAACAAAGACTTCAAAGGAACACTTGCATCATATGGTATTTCTGCCGACCGCCGCGAAAACTCGGGCATAAAAGCAGCAATCATCCGTGAAAAAGGAACAAACGGTGAGCGTGAAATGGCTTACGCAATGTACCTTGCAGGATTTGATGTAAAAGACGTTCACATGACCGACCTTGCAACAGGTCGTGAAACACTTGAAGACGTAAGCTTGATCGTATTCTGTGGTGGATTCTCTAACTCTGACGTTCTTGGATCAGCAAAAGGATGGGCCGGTGGCTTCCTATACAATCCAAAAGCAAAAGAAGCATTGGACAAATTCTACGCACGCCCTGATACATTAAGCTTAGGTATCTGTAACGGATGTCAGTTGATGGCAGAACTAGAACTTCTTTACCCAGAGCATGAAGTGAAACACAAAATGGTTCACAACAACTCTCACAAGTTCGAATCGAACTTCGTAAGCCTTGAAATTCCTAAGAACCACTCAATCATGCTTGGTTCACTAGCAGGAACAAAACTTGGTGTATGGGTTGCTCACGGAGAAGGTAAGTTCAATCTTCCATACGAGGAAAAAGAATATCACGTAATTGCTAAATATGCATACGACGGATATCCTGCTAATCCTAACGGATCACCTCATGCTATTGCAGGTCTTTGCTCTAAAGATGGTCGTCACCTTGCGATGATGCCACACCCTGAAAGAGCAATCTTCCCATGGCAATGTGGTTTCTATCCAAACGATCGTCGCACCAAAGACGAAGTTACTCCTTGGATCGAAGCATTTGTAAATGCTCGCAAGTGGGTAGAATCTCAAAAATAATTCAGATTATCAGATTACATAACTAATAGTTTGATCAATCCTATCCATACAAAGAGAAGGCTGTCTGTTTATCAGACAGCCTTTTTCATTTATATGCCACACCTACTTCTTTCACAGCTTTCACATCATTTTCGAATCAAGTAAGTAGTAACCAAAAAACATATTCACTAGTTTCGAATCGTCAGGTGCCGACCTGACAATTTAAACATAGTGAAGAATGAATCGTCAGATCACCACCTGACGATTTGATGATCGTATAGATTGATTTTATACAAAGCAATGATTACAAGAAATGAATGCATTGTTTCCATAGCCGGCAAGTCAAATCTGAAAGTTATATTTATATTTGCAAAAGACATCTTTCTTTTACTTTCACACAAAAAGCAACACTAAGCGATTTTGTCTGTTATATATTAGCCAGATCTCAACGACATGCGATAAAACCGGACACGATGATTGAAGAAATAACCATATCTCAGCTATTTACAAATATCTTATTACCAATCTATGTTATCATAACATTGAGCCTTATCCTTGTTGTTATAACAGAAAATAGAAACCCACTAAAAACAATAGCTTGGGTATTGGTGCTTTTGTTTGCCCCCTTTATTGGTTTAATCTTCTATTTCTTCTTTGGGCAAGACAACCGAAAGCAGCGAATCATCTCTCGAAGAAGCTATAAGAGGCTTACCAAATACCCGTCACGCGAATTGTTTCAACATATAAAAACAGAAACAAGTGGTCATTACAAACCACTAGATCGGAAGAGCACACGTCTGAACTCCAGTCACTCCGGAGAATC
>CAMTPD010000068.1 GCA_947074265.1 uncultured Porphyromonadaceae bacterium | reverse complement strand
ATTTGTAGACAATTGGGTAGAGGGTTCGAATGGTAGATTTATAATTCCAGGTCTAGGTGCATATCGTATGAATAAAGACGAAGCCAATTGGGGTGTAAATATTATAACCGATCAGATAGATTATGGTAGATTTTATGGCACTGCCGGAGTTGCATTCTTTCGTTGTGGAAACCTATTGTCGAATACAAAAGGGATTTTAAAAGAACTTCAATCAAACTATTATAAGCATCCGGCAATGTTACCTCCGCTTTCTTGGCTAAGTAATGATGCTCCTGCTGCACCATCATTAGTGAAGGCATATAAAGATGGTACTGATTTATGCTTAGAATGGGATATGCTGCTCGACTATAAAAAGAAAGACCTTACATTTACAGTGTACCGTTCCAAAACGGAACCGATAGATATCAACGATGCTACAAATATAATCATCACTCGTGCAATGGGTGATAAAATTTGGATCCCATTAGATGAGTCTACAGAAGAAGGATTCTTTTATGTTGTAACTGCATCGAATCGATATAGAACAGAAAGTGAGATATCACCATCGGTTTATTATTATGCTAGCAAGTATATCAAATAAGCCTCATTACATTGTTTACAGTTAGATATAACTAGAAAAGAGTCTACAAAAATACAAAGCTCGATTCCGTGATACCACAGAATCGAGCTTTTTGTTTTTGTATTGTAATACTTAATCTTTTAGAAGCATACCTTTTGCTACTTCAATTGCTTTTAGCTCTCCTGCAATCGCTTCTACAAGAGTCAATGCAAAATCAGTTGCAAAACCAGGACCTTTACCCGTGATTATTTTGCCATCAACAGTTACAGGTTCTGCTGTATATCGAGCTCCTTCTAAAGTATGTTCAAAGCCTGGATAACATGTTGCATGTTTACCACTCAACAAATCAATTCCACCTAAAACCAAAGGTGCAGCACAGATTGCTGCTACATATTTACCTTCTCTATGGAAGTGCTTTAGCTGATCTTTCAAAGCTGTATGTGCATCTAGATTTACAGCACCAGGCATTCCTCCAGGTAATACGAGCATTTGTGCATTTTCAAAGTCTGCATCGTCAAATAGGATATCTGCTTGTACAGGTATTTTATGAGCACCATGTACATGTTTATTTCCTGTTATCGAAACAGTCTGCGTTGGAATATTGGCTCTGCGAAGCACATCAATGATGCTTATTGCTTCAATTTCTTCAAATCCGTCAGCAAGAAATACGAATACTTTTTCCATCTATCTTTTAATTTAGGATGTTTGTAATCTGATATCTTTATCTTAACGTATAACGGTACGTAATTGTTCCGGCTTGGTTATTGGTTCCGCTAATGCTGTTGAATTTTGCACGCTTAGCAGCATCTAGTGCTGATTTTCTTAGCGAGCTATTATCAATATTAGTACCTCTACCAATTTCCGCAAAAATCACATTTCCTTTAGGATCTACAGTAATATTTACAACGATACGACCTTCTTCTTGTGCCGTATAAGCAGGGCGAGGTAAGCCGCCGGCTCCGATGGAGCGACCGTCAAGAGAAAAAGAACCGTAACCACCAACACCTTCGTTAGCTCCTTGGTCCGAATTGCCAAATGGACTACCTTGGTTGCCCGCACCTTCAGCAGCATCACCTTGACTCGATCCCGGATTGGTACCCGCACCAAACGCACCTGCTACTTTATTGCTGATAGCTTGTTGTTTTTTCTTTTGTTCTTCTTCTTTACGCTTGCGTTCGGCTTCTTCACGTTTTTTACGCTCCTCTTCTTTACGCTTAGCCTCCTCTTCTTTGCGTTTTTCTTCCTTTTTCCTTTTCTCCTCTGCTAAAGCTACTGTTTCTTCGTTATTTTGTGTAACGACTTCTTCTTCCGCTTTTGGTTTAGGAGTAGGGGGGACTGGAGTAGGGGGTGTTACTTCCGGAACTTCTCCTGTATTTTTCGGTTCAAAGGATCCGGATGCAGTATTGATATTTCCAAAGTTGACAAGTACGCCACCCTCTTCCTCTTCCGGGATATCAGTCTTTAAAACCATAAACCAGAGTAGAGCGAGTAGCGCGGCATGAAAACCGATCGAAACGCAAAGGCTGAATATGTCGTCTTTATTTAATTTCACGCTAAATCATCTTTGATGGTTATCGATTATTTACGCAAAGGTTTCGTTGCCAAAACCATCTTGAAGTTGTTTTCGTTTGCAATATTCAAAATCTTCACGACTTCTCTGTAAGGAACAGCCTCGTCTGCGTAAAGTGCTACATACATTTCAGGATCTTTGGCAAGACTTTCTTGTAAAAAAGGAGTAAGCTCGTCGAAAGTTACAACCTGTTCTTTTTGCTTGCCATAAGCCACGTAGATATTAAGATTAGCATCTACGGTAATACGAGTAAGCGGCTTTACAGAAGTTTGTTTTTTTGATTGAGGTAGATTTACTTTAATTGCATTCGGGATTACCACAGTAGAAGTAATCATGAAGAATATCAATAACAGAAAGATAATATCTGTCATTGAAGCCATACTAAAGCCTGGATCTACCTTTGTACGTCTTTTTAGTGCCATACTATGATTTGGTATTAGTTTGCAGGTTCATTCAATAAGTCCATAAACTCCATGGTACTAGCTTCCATTTTGTTCACTACTTCGTCTACCTGTGCAACTAAATAATTATAAGCAAACAATGTAAAGATACCAACAACAAGACCTCCTACTGTTGTGATAAGAGCTTCATAGATACCTGATGAAAGCAAGGTGATGTCTACGTTGCTACCAGCATTTGCCATATCAAAGAATGCACGTACCATACCGGTTACGGTACCAAAGAAACCAATCATAGGAGCACCGGCAGCTGTAGTAGCAATCCAAGGTAAACCTTTTTCTAGTTTTGCAATTTCAAGATTACCTACATTTTCGATCGCAACTTGCACATCATTTAGTGGTCGACCCAAACGAGAAATACCTTTTTCAATCATACGACCTGAAGGTGTATTTGTAGAGCGACAAAGATTAAGGGCAGAGTCTATTTTTCCGTCGGTAATATAGTCTTTGATACGATTCATAAAAGTTTCGTCTTGTTTACCTGCTCTTTTTATAATCAAAACACGTTGAATAAAGATATACGCAGCCAATACAGAAAGTACCAAAAGTACTACCATAACCCAGCCACCTTTCATAGCTAGTTCAAGGATGTTTAGTTGAGCCTCTGTAGGCGCTGCAACATTGGTAAATTCGGGCATATTTTCGGCAGCACCGCCAACAGACTGTACTCCCGCTTGAAGTGACAATAACCTGCTCATAGTTTTAAACTTTCCAGACGTCTATTATTAATGTTGATTAATTTTTTGATTATACAAATTTAGTGTTTACAATAAACACTCTTTGTAACGACGGATTGTTTCTTTCAAGCCAAGGTAAAGAGCATCACTGATAAGGGCGTGACCGATCGAAACTTCTTCAAGCCAAGGGATAGATTTTGAGAAAAATTCCAAGTTTTCAAGGCTAAGGTCATGTCCTGCATTAACGCCTAATCCAAGGCTACGAGCCAATTTTGCAGCTTCAACAAAAGGAGCAACAGCCTTGTCCGGTGATTCTGGATACTCCTTTGCATACGGTTCTGTATACAATTCGACACGATCTGTTCCTGTTTTAGCTGCAAGCTTGATGTTCTCTAAGTCTGTGCCTACAAAAATTGAAGTGCGAATACCTGCCGAAGTAAATTTGTCTACCAATTCTGAGAGCAACTCAAAATTAGAAGCAACATCCCATCCTGCATTTGATGTGATTGCATCGGGTGCATCGGGAACTAAAGTTACTTGATGTGGTTTTACTTTTAGAACAAGGTCGATAAACTCATCGCACGGATACCCTTCGATGTTGAACTCGGTTTTGATCTGAGGCTTTAATTGATATACATCATTGTAAGTTATATGACGTTGATCGGGGCGTGGATGTACCGTTATACCCTCTCCTCCAAATAACTCACAATCTTTGGCTACAGCCAGTACATCAGGTGTGTTTCCACCTCTAGCATTTCGAAGTGTGGCTACTTTATTGATGTTAACGCTTAGTTTAGTCATTATAATTATTCTATTCGTTTGTTTTATATAACAGTTTATTATCTAAAAATAGACAAATAAATAATGATAATAATGAAATAATTTTTCATTTTTGTATCATATCTCCTGCAAATGTAGTAGGATTCAAGCAATATACGGAACAATGTTAGTGAAAGATTTTATAACGACACATATTCCAGTGTTAAAAAGTTTTGACACAACAGAGCATGCAATTAGCATGATGGATGAGTTGAAAGTAAAGCATCTTCCTGTTGTTGATAGCGGAACTTATCTAGGACTGCTATCCGAGAAGGATTTGTTAAATACTCCCGGTGCAATATCTACACATCTGGAATTGCAACACTTTTCTCCGGCAATTGCCTCGGAACAGCATCTGTTTGAGGCATTGAGGTTAATGTCTCACTATGAGCTTACGTTGTTGCCGGTAGTTACAGACACGGGAGAATATCTTGGTTGCGTAACGCAAGAGAAGATCATCGAAGCTGTAGCCGAGGTATGTCAAGTAGCTACAGAAGGAACGGTTTTGGTTTTAGAAATCAATCCTCAAGATTACTCTTTAACAGATTTGGCTCGTATTGTTGAATCAAACAATGCCCATATATTGAGTTTGACTTCGCATCAAATTGCGTTGACCGGGAAAATGATCGTATCATTAAAAGTCGACCTCGAAGACGCTTCTCCTGTAATCAGAAGTTTGGAGCGTTTTGATTATAACCTGCTTTATTATTTTATGAAAGAAGGAATGGTCGATGATGTACTTAAGAAGCGTATGGACGAGCTTCTTTATTATATGAACTTATAAGCAAAATATAAAAATGATTGTAGGTGTTTTTGGTAGCGAATATCAGGTTGAGAAAGAAAGTCAGATTCGACGTATTTTTTCCAAGCTAGAGCAACTTGAAGCTACGGTTTATGTAGATGCTCTTTTCGCAAATTTTATCGAAGATGCGTTTGACTTTAATCCCTCGATGAGTGGATTGATTACAGATGTAATACCTCAAGTTGATGTAGTCTTAAGCGTAGGCGGGGATGGTACATTTTTGCGTACTGCAACACGCATTGGTAAACTTGGGATTCCGATTTTGGGAATAAATACCGGTAGACTCGGTTTCTTAGCAGATGTAAGCAGCTATGAAATAGAAGATACACTAGACGAGCTGTTCAAAAATTATTACAAGATAGAAGAGCGCACGTTGCTTAAAGTAGAGTCGCAAGACCATGCTATCAGCGGATACCATTATGCCTTGAATGAAGTTGCAATTCTCAAAAGAGACAGTTCATCGATGATTACTATACGAACATTCTTGAACGATGACTATCTCACCGATTATCAAGCAGACGGATTAGTAATTGCTACACCTACCGGTTCTACGGCCTATTCGATGAGTGTGAACGGACCTATTATCCTGCCTCAGGCCAATACCTTTGTGTTGAGTCCGGTTGCACCACATAGTTTGAATGTACGTCCGTTGGTAATTCCCGATACCTACAAGATCACAATGGACGTAGAGAGTCGAAGTGATCATTTTTTGGTGGCACTTGATGGTCGCTCTACTGTAATCAGAGCCGGAGTAGAAATAAAAGTATCTAAAGCTCCGTTTACGACAAAAGTGATAAAGCGATACAATCATACGTTTTATATGACACTCCGCGAAAAACTAATGTGGGGTGCTGACAGTAGAAATCATTAACACAGCAGATTGTTTCTTGCAGAAAAATCTGTTTAACCTAATCTTATTAATACATGAAACACTTACTGATGTCGTGCACGCTAGCCGCAACGTTGTTTTGCGGATGCAACACGAAACAAAACACACAACAAGACGAATCTTCGACAAAGGCGGAAAATTGGGTTCAGCTATTTAACGGAAAAGACCTTTCTGGTTGGACACCAAAAATAACCGGTTATCCTTCGGGAGAGAATTTTGCAAATACTTTTCGTGTTGAAGACGGAATCTTGAAAGTTTGTTATGATGGATACGATGAGTTTAACAATCGATTCGGACACCTATATACAAACAAAGATTATTCACACTACAAACTTCGTGTAGAGTATCGCTTTACAGGAGATCAGCTAAAAGGGGCACCGGGATGGGCTATACGCAATAGTGGAGCTATGCTACACTGTCCGGCTCCGGAGACAATGGATTTGAATCAAGATTTTCCTGTTTCTCTTGAAGCGCAAATGCTTGGTGGTGATGGTGTCAATGAACGTTCTACCGGAAATCTATGTACACCCGGGACAGAAGTGTTTATTGAAAAAGAACAATACAATGGACATTGTGCCAGCTCTACTTCGAAGACTTATCATGGTGATCAATGGGTGACGATGGAAATGGTTATGCTGGGTGATAGTATTGCTCACCATATTATCGATGGAGATACCATTATTACCTATTCACAAATGACTTATGGAGGGGGAAATGTATCGCCAGATCCGGGTTTTGTAGCCGGAACTCCAATCTCGAAAGGACGTATTGCATTGCAATCGGAAGGGCATCCTGTAGAGTTTAGAAAAGTAGAATTGCTTGATCTAAGTGATCAGTATAAATAAAAACCGGTGTAAGATTGAGATGTTAAAATAATGAGATTTAATCAATTTATTTGAGCTTTTATATAACCACAACCATTGGTTGATTGTTAGAAAATAGGTTTGTAAAAGTTGAACATAGCTTTGAACCGGAAGATTTGTTTAATCTATTAAGAATATAATATGTTGATAAATGCTATTTGGTCGAAAAGGTTTCTTTCACTTGCCATTGTAGGAGCAAGTTTTTTTCTCACACAGCATTCTTTTTCTTACATTTCTTTTTTAATAGAACCTTTACTTTTTTCTTTTGCCGTTACATTTGCATCACCCTACACTTCTCCTCATTTTCCTTTTTTCAAGCACTTATTCTTGATTTATGTTTCTAATCATCTTAATTTTCCTAAAATGTCAATGACATATAAGACACAATGAATTTTGGTTTGTCCTTTTATTGTAGATGTAATAGGAAA
>CAMTPD010000067.1 GCA_947074265.1 uncultured Porphyromonadaceae bacterium | reverse complement strand
CAATTGAGACTTTTGCATTTTGCGAGTTAGCATCTAATGCATACAATTGCAACACTGCGGCAAAAGATAAGGCTACACTGATTTTCATAATTCTTAAAAGTTTCTTAATCCCCTTACTTTTTGCAAGAAGGGGTACGGATAAACGCCTACTTTTCATAACTTTGTTTTGTTTGTTAGTACTGAATTTGATAGGTTAGTATTGACTTTATGTATCGCCGGATGCTGCAACATCCGGCGTTCTTCTATCTATACTAGTAAATTGTTATTTCATTCTTTTCATCGTTTTTATTGTATTGGAACGATTTTGACTTCTGCAAAAGTCGTAATGCATTCTCTACTCCATCGCGTTGCCTGAATTTTCCTGTAAATCGATACTCCTTGTATGCTTTGTTTTTAAAGACAATGGTGATGTCGTAGTATAATTCAAACTTGCGGGCTATTTCTTCAAATGTAGTATTGTCGAAGGCATAAATACCATCCTTCCAGAGTAGGAAGTCTTGATTTGAGATGTGCTCTACTTTTAATGTTGAGTCTTTTAACAAAGCCATTTCGTTGGGTTTAAGTAACACCGGTTGCTTTAGCAGATCGGAGGTTATTTCTACCGAACCGTTGATTAAAGCCGTACTCACAGTCTTTCCACTATAAGCAGAAAGGTTAAATTCGGTACCCAACACTTTGACCTCTTGCTTCTCGGTTATGACCACAAACGGTGTTTGAGATTGGTGCTTTACTTGAAAGAAGGCTTCTCCCGAAAGATGTACACTTCTTTTGTCGGCAGTAAACACCGAAGGATAAATCAGTTTTGAATTTGCGTTGAGCCATACTTCCGAACTATCACTTAGCTTAATGAGCGCTCGTTGTCCGGCCGGTACCGTTACTTCATTCATTGCAATCACAATGTCTGTTTGCTGATTGCGATAAACAGAAAAAATGCCACAGGTCAAAAGAACGGATGCTACAGCTGTTGCAACATAGCCAGATATACGACGTGCATACAAACTGATCCTTTTTTTATTCTTTCTACGCTCAAACCGACTATACGCTTGTTCGCTTTTCGCATCATCGTCTTCTTCGGAAAGAAGTGTCGATAAAACAAATACTTTTTCGAAATCTTCAAACTCGCTTTTTGCTCGAGCGTCTTTCTCGAGTGCCTTGAATAAGGCTTCTCGCTCTGCAGTAGCCAATTCTCCGTTTATATATTTTATATACTGATCAATCATTTCTTAGGGTTATACATTACTAAAAACGACTATGCTTGTAGTATCCCCCAAGTATTAAATATATTTTTTTGAAAAAAACATTTTAATGTGAGAATTTTTGTATCCACATTTGGATGCAAAACTACAAACTTACTACTACGTTTTTATGACAAATGTGGAACATAACAGTGAAGAGTGAGGTTAGCAAAATAAGAATAGAAGTAACAATGGCGTATCTTTTAATGCAATGGATAGTTTCTTCATTGCAATTTGCATCTGGTTTTCGACAGTCTTTTCTGAGATCTCCATATCCTTGGCAATCTCCTTGTATTTCATACCTTCGAGTTTTCCTTTGATAAATATTTCACGACAACGAGGTGGAAGTGTCTCCATTGCACTGGTTATTAATGCGCGCAATGCATCATCATCGAGTACGTCTGTGTCTACTCCTTGCAAGGAACCTATCTTGAAACGAACTTCATGGTAATGATTTTCTTCGATGTATAGCTTATATTCTTCGACAACACTTTTGTGTTTGAGATAGTCCAGGCAACGATTCTTTACCATGGTAAAGAGATAGGAAGCTACTAATACTTTATTTTCGGTTGCCGCTTTGTTTTCCCAAAGCTGCACAAAAACATCTTGCACGATGTTTTCCGCATCTTCTTCACAAAGTGTATAATAAGAGGCAAAACGCATCAATTTAGAATAATAAGACTTATACAAAGTCTTAAATCCTGATTCTGTCTGAATTTCTATAGCATAAGCTTGCTGAATTTCCATTTAGTAAATTGTTTTCATTGCGTTTACATTGGCGAATATAGATATATTTAACAATAATATGTAACAAAACGTCAATGTTTAACAACACGACTATCATCAATATAGGATAAGAATATGTTTGAATAGTTTAAATTGAGGTAAATCCGATAACTTCATCTTTTAAATGACTGTTGTATTAGTAAACTATAAATAAACAATAAGATGCACAAATCAGATATCGGACTAATAGGTCTTGCCGTGATGGGCGAGAATCTTGCTTTAAATATGGAGAGCAAGGGTTATAAAGTTTCTGTATACAATCGTACTGTTAAGGGTGTAGAAGAAGGTGTAGTAGAACGTTTTTTGCAAGGAAGAGCGGCGCATAAGAATATTGATGGCTTTGTAAGTCTGCTTGAGTTTGTAGAATCGTTGCAATCGCCTCGTAAAATCATGATGATGGTTAGAGCCGGTGCTCCGGTCGACGAATTGATAGACCAACTTGTTCCTATCTTGTCGAAAGGTGATATCTTGATCGACGGCGGAAATTCAAACTTTGAAGATACTGCTCGCCGGGTTGAGTATGTAGAGTCGAAGGGATTGTACTTTATCGGGGCTGGTGTTTCGGGAGGTGAAGAGGGTGCTTTGAACGGACCTGCAATTATGCCGGGCGGATCAAAAGCTGCTTGGCCGGCCGTGAAAGATATCTTACAAAAGATTGCGGCTAAGGCGGAAGACGGAACACCTTGTTGCACTTGGATTGGTAATAGTGGATCGGGACACTTTGTTAAGATGATTCACAACGGAATTGAGTATGGAGACATGCAGTTAATTGCCGAAACGTATTTTGTTATGAAGCAGTTGTTGAATGCGGGTAACGAATGGATGGCCAGTCGCTTTGAAGCATGGAACAACGGCAAACTAAAAAGTTATTTGATTGAAATAACAACTCAAATATTACGTCACAAAGAAGCTAATGGGGATTTCTTAATTGACAAGATACTCGATACTGCCGGGCAAAAAGGAACCGGAAAGTGGTCTGTTATTAGTGCGCTTAATTTGGGCACACCGCTCAATTTGATTGCAACGGCTGTTTTTGAACGTAATCTGTCTGCAATGAAAGGTTTGCGAAAAGAGGCTGCTGCTTTGTATAAAAACGATACGCCGGTATTGGCTTTTGACCCGAATGATCTGATCGACTATATCGGGGATGCTTTGTATGCATCAAAGTTAGTTTCGTATGCACAAGGGTTTGAAACATTGAAAAAGGCTTCGGTGCATTACAAATGGGATTTGAGTTTACCGGATATTGCGCGCATCTGGAGAGGAGGCTGCATTATTAGATCTGCGTTCTTGAACGATATAGCAGAAGCTTTTGAAAGTGAAAAGAACCTAGAAAACATGTTGCTTTCTTCTTACTTTGCTCACGAAATCAAGGAAGCTTTGAAGGGTTGGAAAACTGTTACGGCAATGTGTGCCAATGAAGAAGTTGCTGTTCCGGCATTCTCTTCGGCTCTTAATTATTTCTACTCGTTTACAAGTAAAGATTTGCCTGCTAATATGATCCAAGCTCAACGCGATTATTTTGGAGCACATACATTTGAACGCATTGATAAGCCTCGGGGAGAGTTCTTCCACGAAAACTGGACAGGACATGGCGGTGATACACATTCGGGAAAGTACAATAACTAACAACTTTAAATCATGGAAAGACCAGCCGATCAAATCATCGTGATCTTTGGAGCTTCGGGCGACTTAACCAAACGCAAACTGCTTCCTTCGCTTTATTTGCTTTACAAAACAGAGCGAACACCTGAGAAGTTTGCAATATTGGGTGTAGGACGTACTGCATATACCGACGAAAGTTATCGAGAGTTTATCAATAACCAGATACGCTCATTCATCAGAGAGGATGAAATCGATGAAACATTACTTGCTGATTTTATAGCTAAGCTATATTATGAAACAATGGATCCATCTATAGAAGATGAGTATCAAAAGCTTGTATCTAAACTAAACTCGCTTACTCCTCTCATAGATAACAAACAAAATTATTTGTATTATTTGGCCACGCCGCCTTCTTTGTATACCTATATTCCTACGTATTTAAATGCTGTAGGACTTACTGACGAACAAGGGAAAGATGCAACCAAACGAGTTATTGTAGAAAAGCCTTTTGGTTATAATTTAACTTCAGCTCTTAAACTCAACAGTATTTTCAATACTGCTTTTCACGAGCATCAAATATTTAGAATTGATCATTTCCTAGGAAAGGAAACGGTACAGAATATTTTAGCTCTACGTTTTGCTAACGGTATTTTTGAGCCTTTGTGGAATAGAAACATTGTGGTCTACGTAGGAATTACGGCTGTCGAAAATTTAGGTATTGCAGACAGAGGCGGATATTATGATACCTCGGGAGCTTTGAGAGATATGGTTCAAAACCATTTGATACAACTCGTGGCCCTCACAGCAATGGAGCCTCCGGCATTATTCGAGTCGGAAAGTTTTAGAAATGAAATTGTAAAGATTTATCAATCTCTCAAACCAATTCCTGAGTCACAGGTTACTTCTAATGTAGTACGAGGACAATATATTGCTTCTATATCAGGAAAAACCCCAATAAAAGGGTATCGTGAAGAGAAAAACATAACACCTCAATCGCGCACAGAAACGTTCATTGCCATGAAAGTATTTATCGATAATTGGCGATGGGGAGGTGTTCCTTTCTACATCCGTACGGGCAAACAGATGCCAACAAAGGTATCGGAGATCGTGGTGCACTTTAAGAAAACACCACATATGTTGTTTAAAGGCAGCGAATATTCAAGTGCGCCTAATAGACTGATCATACGAATTCAGCCTAATGAAGGTATCGCTCTGAAATTCGGTCTGAAAGTGCCGGGATCAAACTTTAATATTCAACAAGTTGCAATGGACTTTGCATACGACAGCCTAGGAGGAGTTCCTTCGGGTGATGCTTATGCCAAGCTAATTGAAGACTGTATGCTTGGAGAAAATACATTATTTACTCGGAGCGACGCAGTTGAAGCTAGTTGGAAATACTTTGATCCAATTCTCAAACTTTGGAATGCTCGCACAGATATTCCACTTTATGGATATCCGGCCGGCACATGGGGACCTTTAGAATCGAATCTGATTATGGAGAAAGGTCACACCTGGACCAATCCGTGTAAAAATCTTACTAACACTGATTTATATTGTGAGTTATGAAAATAGAAATATTGCCTTCTGCTATTGAAACAGGTAGAAGTATCTCCGATATATTAATTGAGAAGATGGCTAGTCATGGCGACAAGCTTTTTCATCTGGCTATTTCGGGAGGAACCACTCCTGCAATCCTCTACAATCTATGGTCAGATGAATACCTCAATAAAATTAATTGGAACCGTATTGCTCTATATTGGGTAGATGAAAGATGTGTACCACCATCACACCCCGAAAGTAATTTCGGAAATGCTAAAACTAAGTTATTAGACATCATATCCCATAAGGGGGCTTTGGTGCATCGTATACACGGCGAACTTCCACCTGTAGCCGAGGCTAAACGCTATTCATCCGTGGTACGTAAAACCTTAACGCATAAAAATGGGATACCTAGCTTTGATATGGTAATCTTAGGTATAGGAACAGACGGTCATACGGCATCTATATTCCCAGGACAAGATGCATTGATGAATACGCGTCATATCTATGAAGTATCGGTTCACCCCGAGAACAAGCGCATTCGCATCTCAATGACTGCACCGATAATCCTCAACTCTGAGAACATTGTGTTTCATGTCACCGGAAAAGATAAAGCAAACGTCATAAACAGTATTGTAAATGATGCCGATAGCGCATTGAGTTATCCGGCATATTATATTGTAAGTAAGGCCGGCAAAATATCAATGATTCTTGATGAAGATGCAGCGGATTTATTAAAAGCCAATGACACTCCTTCATTTTTAGAAAACATATTCAAACCATAATAGTACATAAAAAGAGGCTAAACCACATACGTGATTTAGCCTCTTTTTCTTATATATCAACCTACTACTTCAAGTGATAACGCTCACCTGGCTTCATAGTAATCATATCTTCTTTGCCATTGTAAACCAGAGTAAGTAATCCTCCTTTTTTAGAATACACTTCTCCGCTGGTTACAACTCCATCTTTCCATTTAAAATCTACATCAAAACCACCACGTGCTTTCAGACCTTTCACCGAACCTGACTTCCATTTTTGAGGCAAAGCCGGTAACAATTCGATCTTATTCGTATGACTTTGGATCAACATCTCCGCAATACCGGCAGTACCACCAAAGTTACCATCAATCTGAAACGGAGGATGCATATCAAAAAGGTTATTCGATGTACATTTGATCAGTAAATTATCCAAAGCCTCCAAAGCCTTATCGCCGTCACCAAAACGAGCTCTGAAGTTTATGATCCATGCCATACTCCAACCTGTATGCCCTCCACCCTCTTGCAATCTACCTTCGAGCGATTTCTTGGCTGCATTAAATAAGTCCGGAGTATAACGGGTAATTTGTCTTCCCGGATGCAAAGCAAACAAATGCGACATATGGCGATGGCCCGGTTCGGCCTCTTGATATTCCTTATCCCATTCCATTAATCTGCCATCTGATCCAATGCGCGGCCCCATCAAACGGTTACGAACAGCAGCAGCCGTTTGCGTAAACCCATCATTTATTTTCAATACTTGAGCCGCTTCCAGAATATTGGTAAACAAATCCCATATAATTTGTTGGTCGTGCGCCGGAGCCATACAAACCGCGCTCACACTACCATCAGGAGCAATAAACGCGTTTTCGGGAGAGGCAGACGGACCCGATACGAGCAATCCCGTCTTAGGATCTTGCTTCAACCAATCTATATAAAACATACCCGCTTCCTTCATAATCGGATAAGCTTTCTTCAAGAACTCTGTATCTTGTGTAAACGCATAATGCTCCCACAAGTGCTGACACATCCATCCTGCCGCAGCAATGTGAATACCCCAAAGGCCACCCTCGCCCGGAGCCGTATATCCCCAAACATTGGTGATTGGATGAGATCGGAAGAGCACACGTCTGAACTCCAGTCACTCCGGAGAATCTC
>CAMTPD010000066.1 GCA_947074265.1 uncultured Porphyromonadaceae bacterium | reverse complement strand
TCTGGTATTCACCCAAACGAAGAGATCATAACAGACGGATATCAGAGAGTTAGTGGAGGAATGAATGTACAAGTACGATGAAAAGAGCAAAGAATATAGTCGAATCGGCAATGCATTATCGAAAGATAACACTCGTTGCCACCGCACTGCTAGTACTACTTGGCGTGCTCGGTATCAAATACATGCCCAAACAAGAATTTCCACCCTTTACCATTCGTCAAGGAGTAGTGGTGGCTGTATACCCCGGAGCTACATCTGCGCAAGTAGAAGAGCAAGTAGCCAAACCGCTCGAACGTTATCTGTTTACGTTCAATGAGATCAAAAAGCAAAAAACATACTCGATGTCGCAAGACGGAATAGTGTATGTGATGGTAGAGCTCAATGATAATATAAAAAATAAAGACGAAGTTTGGTCCAAGATCAAGCACGGACTCAACGGCTTCAAAGCACAACTTCCATCCGGAGTATTAGCTCTTATTGCAAAAGACGATTTTGGCGATACATCGGCACTCTTGATATCTGTCGAGTCGAAAGACAAGACTTATCGCGAGCTCGATACGTATGCCGAGCAACTAGAAGACAAGCTTCGTCGTATCGAGTCGGTATCTAACCTGCGTCGTTACGGTGTACAAAAAGAGGAAATCTGTGTATACCTCGATAAAGACAAAATGGCTGTATACGGCATTGATACCCGTTGGTTGCTTGCAAACTTGTTTAGTCAAGGACTCACTACCGTATCGGGCGAGATCGAAAACGCAGACGTAAACATGCCGATACACTTCGAGTCTCCGTTGACAACAGAGAAGGAAATTGCCGATCAAATCATTCGTCAAGATCCGAACGGGCAAGTTATTCGCGTAAAGGACATCGCACGCATCGAGCGAGAATACAATCTCGACAACAGTTATGTAAAGAACAACGGAACAAAGTCTATAATACTCTCGCTCGAGATGCGCGAGGGAAACAACATCGTTGCTTATGGAAATGAAGTAGACAAAGTGTTGGCTTCGTTTGAGCAACAGATACCAGAGAGCGTATCCATTAAGCGTATTGCCGACCAGCCAAAAGTGGTTGAAGAATCGGTAACATCATTTTTGCGCGACTTAGTGATCTCTATCGTGGTTGTTATCTTGGTGATGATGGTTCTCTTTCCGTTTCGTTCGGCAGTAGTAGCAGCAACATCTATCCCTATCAGTATTTTCATCTCGATAGGTATCATGTATGTGTGTCGCATTCCGCTCAATACCGTAACATTGGCAGCCCTTATTGTGGTACTGGGAATGATTGTAGACAATGCCATTATTGTGGTAGATGCTTATCTCGAACGTCTCGATAAAGGAATGTCTCGCTGGCATGCCGCAATCTCCAGTGCAAAAGACTATTTCGGATCCATCTTTTTGGCAACGCTGTGTATCTCGATCATCTTTTTCCCGTTGCTCTTTACCATGACCGGACAGTTTCGGGACTTCCTCGAGTTTTTCCCGTGGACTATCTTTATCTCCCTTATGGTATCGTTATTGGTTGCCATGGTAATCATTCCGATCTTCGAGTTTTGGTTGATTAAGAAAGGCCTTCAAAGTGGGAAAGAAGGAAAAGAAAAGAAATTCAATCTCCTCGATCATGTTCAGTCGGGATACAATCGCGTACTAGACTTCACCTTTAGATATCCAAAGCTTACCATTGCAGGCGGAGCTTTGTCTATAGGTATCGCCGTGGTGATAATGATGAATCTGAATAGACGAATGATGCCTATCGCCGACCGCGATCAATTTGCAGTAGAGATTTATCTGCCGCAAGGAACATCGCTCGAGCGTACAGCCTCGGTAGCTGATTCGATGTATACCATCCTTTCGGGCGATGAACGCGTAAAATCGGTTACATCTTTTATCGGAATGGCTTCGCCACGTTTTCAAACAACGTATGCGCCTAACATGCCGTCGAAACATTACGCACAGTTTATCGTAAACACCGAATCGATTGAGGCAACTAAGCAATTACTGAACGAATACACCGACGTGTATGCCAATTATTTCCCCAATGCTTACGTTAAGTTCAAGGAGCTAGACTACCAGTCGGTGCAGAGTCCGATCGAAGTGCGACTAATGGGAGAGAACATCGACGAGCTGAAGCAAGCGGCCGATTCTCTTATGGAAGCTATGCGCGAAATGGATGAACTCGTTTGGGTACATACCAACTACGAAGAACTTCTTCCTGCTGTGCAGGTGCAGATAGACCCGATACAAGCAGCACGTCTTGGTATAACTAAAATGATGGCTTCGGCCGAGGTGGCGGTACATACCAACGGTCTCACTGCCGGTACTATATGGGAAGGCGATTACCCATTGCAGGTGAAACTAAAAACCGACGAGCCAACAGAACAAGCTGCACAACTGGGCGATAGATACATTTCTACAGCTGTGCCGGGAGTAATGGTGCCTTTGCGTCAAATTGCCGATGTGACACCACAATGGCAAGAAGGTCAAATTGTGCGACGCAATGGGGTTCGTACCGTAAGTGTTATGGCAAATGTAAAACGCAACGAAAACGAAAACAATGCGTTCAAGAAGGTAATCGAGATTGCCAATACGCAGATCGCACCTCAATTGCCCGATGGAGTTGAGATGGAGTTTGGTGGAACAGTAGAAAACGACAAAGAGATCATCACACCAATTGCAAGCGGTTTGCTCGTTGCAATCTGTATCATCTTTATATTCCTGGTCTTGAACTTCAAAAAACTAAGTATCGCAGCCACAGCATTGGGCTCTATATCACTTTGCTCACTAGGGGCGGTAATCGGACTTTGGATGTTTGATGTCAACTTCGGGCTTACGTGTGTACTCGGTGTAATTAGTTTGCTCGGTATCATTGTGCGCAATGCAATTATCATGTTTGAGCACGCAGAAGACTTACACCACAACAAGCGTTACTCGGCACGCGATGCAGCCTACGATGCAGGTTCGCGCCGTATGTTGCCTATCTTTCTTACTTCTGCTACAACAGCAGTAGGTGTGATTCCGATGATCATCAGCAACAGTTCGCTGTGGTCACCTATGGGTATTGTAATCTGTTCGGGAACGATTCTGTCTATGGTATTAGCAGTAACGATCTTGCCGGTCTTGTACTGGAAGATTTATGGAGATGAACCTTCAAAAACAAAGCAATCGAAATGAAAACAAAATATAGCTTAGTGCTTGCATTGGCAAGCCTGATCTTGCCCTCGGGCGTTATGGCGCAAACCTATACACTAGAGCAATGTCGCCAAATGGCTCTTGAGAACAATCATCAGATCCAAAACGCACAATTAGAAATTGATGCGGCACAGCAAACACGCAAGGAAGCCTTTACCCATTACTTTCCTACTGTAAGTGCGGCGGGAATGACGGTAAATGCCAACACATCGATGGCGCAAATGGATATTCCCGTTCCCATACCCGGAGTAGGAAGTCTGCCTGTTGCCGCATTGAAAAACGGAACCATTGCAGCGGTAACTGCGGTACAACCGGTTTTTGCCGGCGGGCAAATTGTAAACAGCAACAAGCTTGCCCGAATCGGAGAAGAGGCAGATGTGTTGAAGAAAGCCATGTCTGAAGATGATGTCATCAAAGGAACAGAAGCCTATTTCTGGCAAATCGTTTCGATGAAAGAGAAGCTAAAGACATTGGATTTGCTTGATGAGCAACTCAAGCAAATCTATCACGAAGTAAAAACTGCCGTTGATGCCGGCGTAGCTACCCGCAACGACTTGCTACGCGTAGAGTTACAACAGCAGCAGCTCAAAAGCAACCGACTAAAACTAGATAATGGAATCACCGTAGCTACCTTGGCTCTTGCTCAGTACATTGGTGCAAAAGACTCCGCAGTTGATATTGAATACGCCAACTTCGTTAAGCCTATAGCTCCGACCGATTACTACGTTTCTCCAACAGAAGCCGTGTATCAGCGCAGCGAGTATAAGCTAATGCAGAAAAGTGTTGAGGCGGGTAACCTCAAAACGCGTATCGAACTGGGAAAAAACTTACCCAGTGTAGGAGTAGGGGCAGGGTATGCTTATCACGACTTTACCGACAAAGACAACAAGTTCGGGATGGTATTTGCCAGTGTATCGGTGCCGATTACCAAATGGTGGGGCGGTTCGCACGCCGTGAAGCGACAAAAGCTTCAGGTACGACAAGCCGAGAATAACCGAGACAATACAAAGGAGTTGCTCGAAGTGCAAATTACGAAAACGTGGAGCGAACTCAACGAAGCGTATCAACAAATCGTATTGGCAGAGTCGTCTATTGCTTCGGCAACGGAAAATATGCGCTTGAATACCGACTACTACGAAGTGGGGTTATCTACCCTTACAGATGTGCTCGACGCGCAAACGTTGTTGCAACAAAGTCGTAACTTATTTACCGATGCCTGCGCCGCATATCAGTTGAAGCTAACAGAGTATCGCATTGCAACGGGGCGACTATAAAGAAAAAAACATTGGATTCTTATAACTATAAATTGAGAAAGGCTGTCTTCATGTGAATGAAGCAGCCTTTATTGCATTGTGAATAAAAGCTAAAAACAGAACAAAAGCGAATGAAAAACTTTTTTATAACTAACAGATAGTTACTTTCGTGACTGTATAGCTTTAATTTATCACATGCAATAAGCGTTTAGTTTAAATGTAATATAATTTTAAACTGCATGTGCTAAATTGCATCCGTTATTAGTAAATCGAATATTCTTTAAATGGTATAATATAAATATTAAGCACAGTCGGGTCGAGAGATTCGGCTTTGTTGCTTTTAGAGCCTTCCTTTATCCTCACGTCTTTGGCGGAGTAAACTTTTCTTCCTTTTCGCGATACGAGTAGGACTGTAATTGTACTTACTGTATAATTTAGATTGAAGGGGCAATTGCCGTTCATTGCTTAATAATCTGGTATAATTGCGCCTAAAACACCATTTTATAGCTAGATGACTCATTTTGTTGTTCAATAAAAATATAACATTTTGCTGCTATATGCTCCAGGCGTATTACACTGAGGCAAACTTGCTACCGAAGACTTTTTTTCTGACTGTCAGAATGATCGCAATCGACTCGTTAGGCAAATAAAGTGTATTTGCTCAACGCCCGCTCAGTGGCACGAGCCGATGGTATACCATATATTGGCACAGCGGATGCAGTGTCGTCGAAACTACGTCGCAAGAAACACGTGAATATGCAAAACGTTTTCCTCGAAGACTGTTTTCACTCTTCGTTATGATTGAATTCACTCTTCGTGGAAAACAAAAATACTCTTCGTGGTGACTGAAAAAGGTTTTCGCATTAACCGAATTGTGTCTTCACGAATACTAAAAAAGGTGTTTTCAAGAACCTAAAAAGTTTTTTTCAAGAACGAAACGGCCTTTTTTTCAGAACAAAGCAAGGTTTTTGTGCAAACCATGCATGCTTTTTGCCCGTTTCATGTCTTTTGTCGATGAAATATACTTTATGAAAAGGAAATAATGCTTGTTGGTGGGTGTGAAAACCCTGTTTTCTGAACTCCGAAAAACGGTAGATTTGTGCAATCTAGAGCGCAAAATAGCCACAAAAACCTCAATTCTTTCCGGTTTTAAGCGCTTTGACAGCAAGCGAAAAGAGGGCTTAGTGTAAAATATTAAAATAAGCTCGGTAAACGATAGCTGTTGAGGCGGATAGCAAAAGTGGGTTGGCGTGATTACATTGAGCAGTTGAGGCGGATAGCGATAGCCGCGTGAAGTGATTACATTTTTATAACAATGATAGTATAGCTCTTTTGCGGAAAATATATTTATTTTGTACTGTCGATTGAGGCACGTCGATCGTTGCAAGACGAGCAAACGTGTCGGAGTCGAAGTTTATTTGAAAACGTTATTTAGGGGTGCTTTTGTTTCCTTTTCGAGGAACAAAGGCTGAGATTATACCCTTTGAACCTGCGCGGGTAATGCCGCGAACGGAAAAATATGTAAGCAGAAGTGCGCCTATCTATCATTTCAAATAGCAAACCTGTAGGAAAGAAGTTCTAGCCGTAAAGGCAAAGACTCGTTCCGTAACGAGTTTAAACGAAATTTTTAAACAATGAAAGGCAAAACTTCTTTAGCTTTGGGATTTAGATTCTCAGTAGAACTGCAAACACTAAACGCGCAAAACTCACTACCCGATTCTCTTCAGAATATGCGCAACATCAAGCTTGATGAGGTTGTCGTAACCGCTATCACAGCTTCGAAAGAAACCCCTGTTGCTTATACAAACGTATCGAAAGAGGAAGTTGGCAAACGCAACTTCGGAAAAGATATTCCTCACCTTTTGTCACAAACTCCGTCTGTAATTGTTACCTCCGATGCCGGAACCGGAATTGGTTATACCGGATTCAGAGTGCGTGGTACGGATGCAAACCGCATCAACATTACCGTAAACGGTGTTCCGGTAAACGACTCCGAGTCGCATACTGTGTTTTGGGTAAATATGCCCGACTTTGCGTCGTCTGTCGAAAACGTGCAGATACAGCGCGGTGCCGGTACATCGACCAATGGTGCTGCTGCCTTCGGAGCAACCGTTTCGATGCAGACATTGGGGCTACAGTCGAAGCCATATGCAGAGGTTTCTTCGTCTGCCGGATCGTTCAACACCTTTAAGAATACATTTATGGGTGGTACGGGGCTTATCAACAATCACTTTGTTTTCGACGCACGCTATACGAAGATCAGCAGCGATGGTTTCATAGATCGTGCTTCTGCCAATATGGATTCGTATTATGCTTCTGCTGCTTATTACGGACAAACTACCAAGTTGAAGTTTCAGACCTTTGGCAGTAGCGAAAAAACCTATCAGGCCTGGACGGGTATTCCTTCTTATATGCTCGACGAGAACCGTACCTACAATCCATGTGGTGAATACGTGGAAAATGGCGAGACAAAGTATTACGACAATCAAACGGACAACTACAAACAACAACACTATCACTTGATGCATCCCCAGCTATTGGGTAACGGGTTGGACTTGAATGCGACGTTTTACTATACGCGTGGCAAAGGTTATTACGACGTCTACAAGCCCTACGCGAAGTTTAATTCCTACAAGCCTCCCCACCTTACAAACGTCGAGGGTCAAGCGG
>CAMTPD010000065.1 GCA_947074265.1 uncultured Porphyromonadaceae bacterium | reverse complement strand
ATAATATGGCACTTTTTGCAAATATTGATTTTAACATTCTTACCAAAGAACAATTATTTTCTGAGTCTAAAACTCGTTTTCTGCATATTGTTACTGTTAATTCTGATATTTTGGTTGAGGCTAACAAAGATTTATCTTTCTTAGATATAATAAATCACAGTGATGTAACAATCGATGGACAGATACCATTGTGGATTCTAAAATCAAAATATCCCAATTTGAATATGGAAAAAATATCAGGATCAGATCTTATCTTTGATGTTGTGAATCAATGTCAGGAACAAAATAAATCTTTATTTTTATTAGGAGGAAGCGAAGATGCAAATATAAAAGCAGTTCAATATTTAGATGCTCAATTTGCAATAAAGGTTCATGGTTATTCTCCGCCATACATGAAATATCCTTTTGAAGATAATTTTAATAATGTAATTCTAAAAGCACTTGAGTTTTTTCGTCCATATTATTTATTTGTTGGATTTGGTGCACCTAAGCAAGAGTTTTGGATTCGTGATAATAGAGAGTTTTTAGAGTCCATTGGTATTAATATTGTTGTTGGTTGTGGTGGAACTTTTGATATGGTTGGTGGTCTAAAGCCTCGTGCTCCTATATTTGTTCAAAAATTAGGTTTAGAAAGTATATATAGACTTCTTATTGAGCCTAAGATGTTTAGAGTTAAGCGTTTAATAAACAGCTTTGGAGTGATAAAATATTTATAATGAATAAGACATATACTGATATAAAGCTTCTGTTAATTCTTATTTTACTTTTTTTCTCTTGGGGGCTTGCTCATAATATGACAGATACATTACTAGCTGCTTTCAAGAAGATATTAAGTCTATCTGATTTCCAGACATCATGGGTTCAGATGGCTTTTTACGGTGCATATTTTTGCTTTGCTTTACCTGCAGCGTTGTTTATATGTCGTTTTTCCTATAAATTAGGGATCTTGCTTGGGTTGGGTTTATACATTGTAGGAGCATTTTTATTTTATCCGGCTTCATTAACACTACAATATACACCATTTCTAATAGCCTTATATGTGTTAGCTGCTGGCTTAGCGATATTAGAAACCGCGGCTAATCCGTATATCTTGGAGATGGGTGATCCAAAATCGGCAACACGTCGGTTAAACTGGGCTCAATCTTTTAATCCGATTGGCTCAATGGCAGGTGTATTGTTAAGTAAAGTTTTTATTCTTTCAGGTCTTACGGCAGCTACTGCTGCTGATAGAGCATCTATGGATGAAGCTGCAATAGAAGTATTGCAAAAAGAGGAGCTTTCGGCAATGATAGGGCCTTATATTGGAGTTGCATGTTGTCTACTTGTATTATGGGCAATTATTGCTCTTACGAAAATGCCATTGAATCAATCTTCCAAAAGTAATGTTGATAAGTCGGTAAAGAAAAATGTATTCAACATTTATCGTAATTTATGCAAAGCGAGAAGTTATTCTTTTGGACTCATAGCACAATTCTTTTATATTGGAGCTCAAATAGGTGTATGGTCATTTACTATACGATATGTAATGAAAGAACTCAGCATGAATGAGGCTTCAGCATCTACTTATTATCTGTATGCACTAGTATTATTTGCCTCTGGAAGATTCTTTTTTACTTGGTTGATGCGTTATATTGATGCTCGTTTACTTCTTTCAAGTGCGGCTATTGTAGCTTCATTATTATCTTTTATTGTAATATTTGTGGGAGGCCGTATTGGTGTATATTCGTTGGTGTGTATTTCATTTTGTATGTCGTTGATGTTTCCAACGATTTATGCGCTCTCCATGGAGCATGTAAAAGAAGATAAACAGTTGGCTAGTGCCGGCCAGATCATGACGATATTGGGAGGTGCTGTACTTACAGCATTACAAGGATACATTAGTGACCTGACAGAAAGTGTAAACATGGCTTATTTAGTACCTACTGCTTGCTTCGTATTGGTATTTACATTTTCAACAGGTAAATATGTGATAGTAAAACGCAGAGAACAAGCAGAACTAGAAACGATATAGTGATAAATAACGTGATGATTAAGAAAAAGAAAGTATTTGTATCGGGATGCTACGATATGTTGCATAGCGGTCATGTCGCTTTTTTTGCGGAAGCAGCTAAGCTAGGTGATTTGTACGTAGGTATCGGTTCTGATAAAACAATTCAACAACTCAAAAATAGAAAGACAATCAATACCGATCAGGAGCGTCTTTATATGGTGAGTGCATTGAAATCAGTGCACAAGGCTTGGATCAATACAGGTTCCGGTATAATGGATTTTGAAGAAGACGTACGCGTATTGCAACCGGATATCTTCTTTGTAAATGCCGACGGACATAGTCCTGTTAAAGAGACTTTTTGCAAAGAGTTGGGGATTGAATATATGGTAGCTGAACGTATCCCTCATACCGGATTACCGGTACGTAGTACAACGGCATTACGAAGCGAGTGTCGTATTCCATATCGTATAGACTTAGCAGGAGGTTGGCTTGATCAACCCTATGTTAGTAAACACCATGCAGGTCCGGTATTGACGATCAACATCGAACCCGATTACGAGTTCAACGACCGCAGTGGTATGAGCACCTCTTCGCGTAAGAAAGCCGTAGAATTGTGGCATACCGATATTCCGGAAGGTGATCGTGTGAAATTGGCACAAACGTTGTTTTGCTTCGAAAATCCTCCGGGGAGCAAATACATCAGCGGATCGCAAGATGCACTGGGTGTTGTGATGCCGGGGCTGAACCGTTATTTGTATGATGGCGACTATTGGCCAAGTGAAATCAATAGTGTATTAGACAATGATACGTTAGACTGGATTGAGAAACACATTTGTATGGTACCACTTTATCCACGCCATGCGGGATACGATGTGCTTGCAGATACTAAGATAGATGAAGCAGGAGCCAAGGACCTATCCGATGCGGCAGAGGCTTGTTGGGATGCTGTAAACGCAAAAGATTTGGATGCGTTTGGAGCAGCAATGAACGCTAGTTTTTATGCTCAGATTGCGATGTTTCCCAATATGGTTGATGCAGAAATATTAAACCACATTGATGAGTATAAAGACCAAGTAAAAGGTTACAAGATCAGTGGTGCCGGAGGTGGAGGCTATTTAATCTTTGCAACAGACAAACCAGTTGCAAATTCTATGAAAATACGAATTAGAAGATCATAAACATAGTATTATAACTTACCCATGAAAAAAGTTGCGTTAATTACCGGTATTACCGGACAGGATGGTGCCTATTTGGCAGAATATTTGCTTAAGTTAGGTTACGAAGTACACGGAATCAAACGTCGTGCTTCTCTTTTCAATACAGACCGTATCGATCATTTGTATCAAGATCCGCACGATGAAAACAGACGTTTGTTTTTGCATTACGGTGATATGACCGATTCGATGAACTTGACACGTATCATTCAAGAGGTGCAACCGGACGAGATTTACAACCTGGCAGCGATGAGCCACGTAAAAGTAAGTTTTGATACACCGGAATATACTGCGAATGCAGATGGTATTGGAACACTGCGTATATTAGAAGCAGTACGTTTGCTAGGTTTGACAGAGAAAACGCGAATTTATCAAGCATCCACTTCGGAGTTGTACGGCTTGGTACAGGAAGTGCCACAACGCGAATCGACTCCGTTTTATCCTCGTTCACCGTATGCAGTTGCAAAACTATACGGATACTGGATCACAGTGAACTATCGCGAAGCGTATGGTATGCATGCTAGTAATGGTATTTTGTTTAATCACGAATCTCCATTGCGTGGAGAAACGTTTGTAACACGCAAAATTACGCGTGCTGTAGCAAAGATTGCATTGGGGCAACAAGATAAGTTGTTTTTGGGTAATTTGAGTGCAAAACGAGACTGGGGACATGCCAAAGATTACGTACGTGCGATGCATGCGATTTTGCAACAACCGGAAGGGTCCGACTATGTTATTGCTACTGGTATTACAACAACGGTGCGTGATTTTGTAAAGTTGAGCTTTAAGAATGTAGGTATTACAGTAGACTTCAAAAACGAGGGGGTAGATGAAGTTGGGGTAATCTCAGGTATAGACGAGGTAATGTTTATTGCTCGTGTTGGTGCTGAATACTTAGAAGCGAGTAAAGCATTGATCGGACAAGAAGTGGTACGTGTAGATCCTGCTTACTTCCGTCCTACAGAAGTGGAGTTATTAATTGGTGATCCTACTAAGAGTAAAACCGTTTTGGGATGGGAACCTGAATACGATCTGGAAGGATTGTGTGAGGATATGATCATCAGCGATGTGAAGTTGATGAAGAAAGACGCATTCTTGAAAGAGGGTGGTTACAAAACGTTGAATTATTTCGAATAAGGAAATGATTGATAAACAAGCAAAGATATATGTTGCGGGTCACCACGGATTGGTGGGATCCGCAATCTTCGCAAATCTAGAGAAGCGAGGCTATCAAAATTTGATTGGTCGCAAATCTTCGGAACTGGATTTGCGAGACGCATCTGCAGTAGAATCTTTTTTCGAAACTGAAAAACCCGAATATGTGTTTCTTGCGGCAGCCAAGGTAGGAGGTATTGTAGCAAACAATACGTACCGTGCAGATTTTATATATGAAAACCTAGCAATTCAAAACAATGTGATTGGAGCAGCGTATCGTGCAGGTGTAAAAAAATTACTATTCTTAGGTAGTACGTGCATCTATCCGCGCGATTGTGAGCAGCCGATGAAAGAGTCGGAGTTGCTTACCGGTCCGCTCGAATATGCCAATGAACCGTATGCAATTGCTAAAATTGCAGGATTGAAGATGTGCGAAAGTTTTAATCTTCAATACGGAACAAACTTTATAGCAGTAATGCCTACCAATCTATATGGCCCGAATGACAACTTCGACTTGGAGCGTAGCCACGTATTGCCGGCATTAATTCGCAAAATACTATTGGCTGAAGCTCTGCGATCTGAAAATTGGGATTTTGTATGTGCCGACTTGAACTCACGCTCTGTAGAAGGCATTGATGGAAATGCTCCCAAAGTAGATATATTGGCTGTTTTAGCTAAATACGGCATAACGGCAAACCAAGTTGAAATTTGGGGTACCGGAACACCAATGCGCGAATTCCTTTGGAGCGAAGAGATGGCTGATGCATGTGTGTATATCATGGAACGTATTGACTTTGCTAATTTAAAAGGTACAGATAAAGACGTTCGTAATTGTCATATCAACATTGGAACCGGAAAAGATATCTCTATTGCGGGGTTGGCTCAACTGATTGTTGACGAAGTCGGATATAAAGGAAATATCTTTTTTAATACATCCAAACCGGATGGAACCATGAAGAAACTAACCGATGTATCCAAATTGCATGCGTTAGGCTGGAAGCATCAAATAGAGATTGAAGAAGGTATTGAGCGTATGATAGCTTATTACAAAATGACACATAAATGAAAAATAGATATTGTGTAATCATGGCCGGAGGGGTGGGGAGCCGCTTCTGGCCATTGAGTAGAGCGAATAAACCGAAGCAATTTGTTGATGCAATGGGAATCGGTAAAACGTTCATACAAATGACGTATGAGCGTTTTGCTCGTTTTATACCCAAAGAGAACTTTATTGTTGTTACAGGAGTAGCTTATAAAGATCTTGTGTTGGAGCAGTTGCCCATGCTTACAGAGAAGCAAGTATTGCTTGAGCCATGTCGTCGTAATACGGCACCTTGTATTGCATTGGCTACGTATGCCATTAAGCAACAAAATCCAGATGCAGTTGTCGTGGTTACACCATCCGATCAATTGATTCTAGATGTTCCTGCATTTGAAGATGTTGTAAAACAAAACATAGCTTATGCTGCTGAACACGATGCATTGTTGACCATAGGGATTACACCTTCGTATCCCGCAACGGGTTATGGTTATATCGAAGTGGCGCAGGGTGATGATGCGATCCGTAAAGTTACGGCATTTAAAGAAAAGCCAGAACTTGCTAAAGCGAAAGATTTTTTGCAAGCCGGAAACTACGTTTGGAACTCCGGAATGTTTGTATGGTCTATAAATGCAATAGATCAAGCATTTCAACAGCATTTACCGGAAATCAAAGGATGTTTCGAGAAATGTATAATTGAAGGTGCTACGCAGCAATTGATAAACACTGCATTCGAGCAATCACAGAGTATATCGATCGACTATGGAATTATGGAAAAAGCCTCCAATGTTTTTGTTTCTCCTGCCGATTTTGGGTGGAGTGATGTAGGTACATGGGGCTCGCTTTACGATCAGCTAGAGAAGGAAGAATCGGGCAATGCGATTAGTGGCGGTGATGCGTTATTATATGAGTCTGACGCGTGTTTAGTAAAACAATTGAATACCGGAAAATTAGTTGTAGTAGATGGTCTTTCAGACTATATGGTTGTGGATACTGATGATGTGCTGATGATTTGCCGTAAAGATTCGGAAACACGAGTTAAGGAATTAATTGAAGATGTGGTCTCTAAAAACAGGCATTTAAGCTGATTTTATTGTATCTTTGCAGCCCAATGTGATTATACTTTATAAAATAATGAAATTGACTAATCCTCATTTACAAATGAATTGGACAGGAATAAAGAGATTTAGCTATGTTTCACTGGCCTTGTTAGCATTCGGGATATTGCCGATGCAAGCTCAAATGAGCAACAACCAAATGAAGCAAGCAGCTCAGGGACTTAGCCCACAACAACTAAATCAGATCAAGAACGATCCACGTGCTCGTCAACAAGCCATCCAGCAAGCAAAAGCAGCGGGTGCAACCGACGAGCAAATTGCTGAAGGTCTTGGTAAACTAAATGGTCAAGGTGCCACAGGATCGAAAAACCAAAATACGCGTGGAAATGCGCAACGTGGCCAACGTGCAGGATCAGATGATTTGCAGTATGATAATGCTACAGATTCGTTAGCACTTGTGTCGAAACAAGCTCAACCGGTTTGGGATAAAAACACCGTGTTTGGTCGCGAGATCTTCTCTAATAAGAACCTAACCTTTGCTCCAAACCTCAACATTGCTACCCCGAAAGGATACCGCATTGCGGCAGGGGATGAGTTGATCGTGAATATTTGGGGTGCGAGCTCGGAAGAGCACACGTCTGAACTCCAGTCACTCCGGAGAATCTCGTATGCC
>CAMTPD010000064.1 GCA_947074265.1 uncultured Porphyromonadaceae bacterium | reverse complement strand
AAATATTCGTAAGATATCCCTTTTTATTTATCGTAACAACAGCTATAGACAGCAACCTACCGTAGAGGAATTATGGCATTAAATACGGTATGGTTGTCTGTCTCTGCTATTTTGCTGATTAATTTACTTTGGTTTTTAGATAAGCATCGATGGTTTGCGCTACAGTGCGACCTCGTTCTATGGCCTTCACCACGAGCGACTGTCCTGTTGCGGCATCACCTGCAGCAAATACACCTTCGGCAGAAGTCATCAAGTTGTTGTCCGTTGCAATATTCCCTCTGTTGTCTGTTGTTAGATTCAACGATTCGATCACGCCTTCTTTTATTGGGTGAACAAATCCGAGAGCCAACAATACAAGATCGGCTTTTACAACCTCTTCTGATCCCTGCACCGCACTCATCTGCATACGACCATCTTCTCCTTTACTCCAAGATACGGTTTGTAGCGTTGCCGATGTTACGTTTCCGTTAGCATCACCTTCAAACTTCACCGTATTCTTGCTCCACATACGCTCGCATCCTTCGGCATGAGAAGAACTTGTCTTCAATACATTCGGATACTGAGGCCATGGTGTAGCATCGTTTACACCCACAGGCGGCTTAGGCATGATTTCAATTTGTGTAACGGATGCAGCTCCCTGACGTATAGCAGTTCCTACACAGTCTGATCCGGTATCTCCACCACCAATCACCAATACGTGTTTGCCTTTTGCCGAGATTGATTGCTCACTTGCTGCTAATTCACCTGAGCATAGTCTGTTCTGCTCGGCCAAGTAAGTCATTGCCGGATAAATACCGGACAACTCACGACCCGCAACCTGCAAATCGCGTGGATGCTCCGACCCTATCGCCAAACAAACCGCATCAAATTCCTTTTGCAGTGTATCTACAGCCACCTCGTGACCAATTGCTTGATTGTTGCAAAACTGTACACCTTCGGCCTCCATCAGGCGGATGCGTCTGTCGATAACCGACTTATTCAATTTAAAATCAGGAATACCATAGCGAAGCAAACCGCCCGATTTGGCATTCTTTTCATATACCGTAACCTCGTGTCCGAGCTTATTTAGGCGATTGGCCACCGTAAGGCCTGCCGGTCCCGAGCCAACTACGGCTACCCTCTTGCCTGTTCGCAGAGCAGGAGGTGTAGGTTTGATATATCCTTCGAGAAAGGCCTTCTCGATAATAGCCACTTCATTTTCACGACAGGTAAGCGACGACTGCTGCAACGAAAGAACACAACTCTTTTCACACAGAGCAGGGCAGATACGTCCTGTAAACTCCGGAAAATCGTTCGTTGAAGTCAATATTTGCATTGCTTTGATCCATTCTCCTTTGTGTAGGTGATCTTGCCATTCGGGAATACGATTGCCCAACGGACAAGCCCAGTGACAGAATGGTACGCCGCAATCCATACAACGCGACGCTTGCAACTTGCGATCTTCGCTATTTAGCGTTTGCTCTACTTCGCCGAAGTCGGCAACACGCTCATGAACCGGTCTGTAGCCGGCTTCTTTTCTATTTATAGATAAAAATGCTTTCGGATTTCCCATGATACACGATACTGCTAAAAGTTAATAGTCATACTCTACTTGTGCAATCTTCTTGCTGATAGCTGCAATCTTCTCCTCCTCGATTACTTTTTTGTATTCGATCGGAGTTACTTTGATAAAGTATTGCACCTCTTCGTGCCAATTTTGCAACAAGCGATTAGCCAGTTTGCTGTTTGTAGCATAATAATGCTCCTCTACGAGCGATTTCAGTTCGCGGTTATCGCTATAATCCTCAATCAACGAAAGCTCTACCATCTCCATATTACAGAAGTAGTCGAAGTCTCCGTCCGGATTATAAACGTATGCAACGCCTCCACTCATACCGGCTGCAAAGTTGCGTCCCGTACGACCTAGCACTACAACCTTTCCGCCTGTCATGTATTCACAGCAGTGATCGCCGGCACCTTCTACCACAGCAATTGCGCCACTATTACGCACACAAAAACGCTCTCCGGCCTGACCCGAAATAAAGACACGTCCCGATGTAGCTCCGTATAGCAACGTATTGCCGGCTATGATATTCTTATCGGCAGCAAACGTAGATTGAGGGGATGGTACTACCGTAATCTTACCTCCTGCCAAGCCTTTACCCAGGTAGTCGTTCGCATCTCCTTCGAGACAGAAGGTAACCCCTTTCGAAAGGAAAGCACCAAAGCTTTGTCCGGCAGAACCGTTGAAGCGACAAACAATCGAGTCTTCGGCCAATCCTTCGTTTCCATACTTCGTAGCAATTACACCCGAAAGCATTGCGCCTACCGAACGATCGGTATTGCAGATATCACGTGAGATCTCAACCTTATCAACCTCTCCGGCAACAACCGAAGCCGATAAAGAGATCAGCTCTCTGTCGCGCACCTCATCAATGGCATGATGCTGCGCTTTGATGTTTCGTATAGCATAGTCTGCCGGTACGTCCGGGCGATAAATCAAGCGAGAGAAATCAAGTTTTGCTTGTTTGCCTTCACGTTTTTCGTCTTTCACGCATAGTAGTTCGCTACGTCCTACAATCTCGTCCAGACTTCTAAAGCCCATCTCTGCAAGATACTCTCTCACCTCTTCTGCCAAATAACGGAAGAAGTTGATCAAGTATTCTGAACGTCCTACAAAGCGACGACGCAGTTCTTCATCTTGTGTTGCTACACCAACCGGACACGTATTGAGGTGACACTTACGCATCATCACACAACCCAATACAATCAGCGCACTGGTAGAGAAACCGTACTCTTCGGCTCCTAATAAAGCAGCGATAATGATATCGCGGCCGGTCTTAAGCTGACCATCGGCTTGCAGGCGAACCACTCCCCGTAGGTTGTTAAGAACCAACGTTTGTTGTGTTTCGGCTAGTCCGATTTCCAACGGCAATCCCGCATGCTTGATCGAGCTCGACGGACTTGCACCCGTTCCACCTTCACAACCGCTTATCAGAATCATATCGGCTTTGGCCTTTGCCACACCCGCAGCAATGGTACCTACACCCGATTCAGACACCAGTTTTACGCTGATACGTGCACGAGGGTTTACGTTCTTAAGATCGTAGATCAGCTGAGCCAAGTCTTCGATCGAATAAATATCGTGGTGAGGAGGTGGCGAGATCAGCGAGATACCCGGTATAGAGTGACGTGTCTTAGCAATGATCTTATCTACTTTATAACCCGGCAGCTGACCTCCCTCTCCCGGTTTAGCACCTTGTGCTACTTTGATTTGTATTTCATCTGCATTTACCAGATACTCTGTCGTCACGCCAATTCGGCCCGATGCAACCTGCTTGATTGCAGTGCGTGCGCTATACCCGTCTTCTCTTTTATTAAAACGCTCCGGATCTTCACCACCTTCACCGTTATTGCTTTTTCCTCCGATGGCATTCATTGCAATCGCCATAGCCTCATGAGCTTCGCGACTGATCGATCCGTACGACATAGCTCCCGTACAGAAGCGTTTTGTTATCGACTCTACGCTCTCAACTTCCTCTACCGGTATTGGATTGGCATCGAACGTAAGGAAGTCTCTGATAAATGATTTTTCTTTTTTATTATCTACCGAAGCCGTATACTCCTTAAACTTCTTGTAGCTACCAAGGCGGGTAGCCAACTGAAGCGTAGAAATCGTCTCCGGATTCCAAGCGTGAAACTCTCCGTCTTTGCGCCAAGCAAATACACCTTGGAACGTATCGGCAGAATTGGATTCGCCTTGAGCAAATGCTTCGTAGTGCGGAATACAAGCCTCATGAGCAATGTCGACAATTTCCAAACCTTCGATCTTCGAAGCAATTCCTTTGAAATACTTGTCGAGCACACTACTACCAATACCCACAGCCTCGAATATCTGAGCACCACAGTAACTACGCAGCGTAGAGATACCCATTTTCGAGAACACCTTAAGCAGTCCTTTATTTACCGATTTGATATAGTTCTTCTCAGCAGTAGCATAGTCGAGTTGAATCTCGCGGTTCTTCACCACATTGTCAATCACGGCAAATGCCAAATAAGGATTGATTGCGTTTGCGCCAAATCCGGCAAGCAATGCAAAATGCATCACCTCTCTCGGTTCGGCAGTTTCTACCACAATAGCAGTTTGCACGCGTTTGCGTGTAGAGATAAGGTGGTGATGCACGGCAGCAACAGCAAGCAACGACGGTATAGGTGCATGGGTAGCATCAATTCCTCTGTCGCTAAGCACGATAAAGTTTACACCTTCATCTACGGCTGCTTCGGCATCGGCACAAAGAGCGTCAAGGGCATCCTGTAGGCTGTTGTTTTGTTCGTCGTATTTGAATACCATTGGCAACGTACAACAACTAAAGCCTTTGTATTTCAAATTGACCATCAGGTCAAATTCTACATTTGTAATGATCGGCGAATTCAGCTTAATCATTTTACAGTGCTCAGGCATCGGTTCGAGCATGTTTGTGTGGATAGAACCGATATAACTGCTAAGCGACATTACCAACTCCTCGCGAATAGGGTCGATAGGCGGATTGGTAACTTGTGCAAACAACTGACGGAAGTAATTGAACAAACGCTGAGGTTTGTGCGACAACACAGCCACAGGCGTATCGCTACCCATCGATGAGATAGGCTCTTTACCTTCGGCAGCCATTGGGATGATTGAGCGTTGAATATCCTCCTTAAAGTAACCGTAGGTGTGTAGTAGCTTTTCATAATCGGCTACGGTATACTTTACGCTACGTCCCGACGAAACCTTGTCGAGAAACAAGCGATTCTTTTCGAGCCATGCGCTGTATGGAAATGCTCCGGCAAGCTCCTCTTTCAGTTCCGGATCATAACAGATCGCACCCGTTGCAGTATCTACCATTAGCATCTTACCAGGCTTCAAGCGACCTTTTTCTTTTACGCGCTCTGGTGCAATAGGCAATACACCCGTTTCCGAAGCAATGATCATCATGCCATCGGTCGTAAGCGTATAACGAGCAGGACGCAGTCCATTACGGTCGAGCAAACCTCCGGCATAGCGCCCATCGGTAAACAAAATCGTAGCCGGTCCGTCCCATGGCTCCATCAATACACTGTGATATTCATAGAAAGCCTTCAGTTCGGACGAAATCGGATTCTTGCTATTCCACGACTCAGGGATCAACATCGACAAAGCATGTGGCAATGACATCCCCGACATTACCAAGAATTCAAGCACATTATCAAGCGAAGCACTATCACTCATCGCAGGTTGCACCACCGGCCATAGCTCAGCAATATCCCCCAGACGGTTCGACTTCAATACCGTTTCGCGAGCTTCCATCCACAAACGGTTTCCTCTGATCGTATTGATCTCACCATTGTGCCCAATCAGACGGAAAGGCTGAGCAAGGTCCCATGTCGGAAACGTATTGGTACTAAAGCGTGAATGCACCAATGCGATACCGGATGTAAAGTTCGGATGAGATAAATCAGGGAAATAAGGACGTACTTGTGTAGACGAAAGCATCCCTTTGTAAATCATACGTTGCGTAGAAAGACTCACAATATAAAAACTACGACGTTGTGTAATATCCAACTCCAGCGCAGCCTTCTCTACCTTCTTTCGCAAGATATAGAGAGCAAGTTCAAGTTCTTCGGGCGCAACACTACCCGATACAAATATTTGTTTTATTTGCGGCTCGTTTTTACCCGAGTCAATACCAAGAATTTCGCTGCAAACCGGAACATCCCTCACAGCAAGCAGTGTAAGCGAAGCCTCCTTAATTGTAGCTTCGAGTAGCGCCATACAAGCATTGGCCTCGTCATTATCCTTCGGAAGAAAAACAAGTCCGGTACCATAACGACCCTTCTCGGGCACAGCAATACCTTGTAACAAGATAAATTCGTGTGGGATCTGAACCATGATTCCGGCACCATCGCCGGTCTTACTATCGGCTCCTTCAGCGCCGCGGTGTGTCATATTCTCAAGAATGCTCAATCCATTCTCTACAATCTCGTGCGATTTCTGACCATATATATTAAGGACCATCCCCACCCCACAAGCATCATGCTCATGTGATGGACTATAAAGTCCTTGTGCTTCCGGAATTAAATTTCTCATTGTATGTGTAGTATATTTTGTAATTAGAAAAAAGCAGGAAGCCCGATGTCTCTCACACCAAGACTTCCTTTTGTCATTTAACAACCCAATTTAGCGAATAAATAATAATTCTCTATATTTTGGAAGAGGCCACATTTGATTGTCGACCATCAATTCCAATTTATCGATGTGATATCGAATTTTATCCAAGTAAGGAGCAACGTGATCGTGGTAAGCGATAGCCTTTTCACGAGCATCTTCAATGATATTAGCAGCCTTGCGCTGATCTACCATCTCATGCACCAACGCATTTACAGCGTTTACGTGCTCCGAAATCTTAACAATCAGGCGAAGTGGCTCGGCAGCCATCGTCTTGTATTCACTGTGTCCCATCAATTCTTTTAGACGAGTCACATTTTCAAGCAAGCTCGATTGGTACTGAATACCCACAGGAATGATGTGATTGAGCGACAAATCACCCAACACACGCGATTCGATCTGAATCTTCTTCGCATAAATCTCCCATTTCACCTCGCTACGAGCATGTAGTTCTACTTCAGAAAGCACACCCGTTTGCTTAAACATATCCATTGTCTGTTTGCTCATATAAGCATCGTATTGCAATGGCACACTTGTTTCGCAGTCAAGACCGCGAGCTTTGGCCTCAACCTTCCAAGCATCGCTGTATCCGTTACCATCAAAACGAATCGGTTTCGACTCCTTGATGTAGCTTTTCAGAACAGAGAAGATAGCCTCTTGTTTCGATACACCACCGGCAATCAACAATTCAATCTCAGTCATGAAGTTGTTCAGTTGATATGCTACAGCCGTATTCAACGCAATCATCGCTTCGGCACAGTTGGCCGACGAACCCACCGCTCTAAATTCGAAGCGATTACCTGTAAAGGCAAAAGGAGACGTACGATTGCGATCCGTATTATCAAGAAGCAGTTCCGGAATCTGACCAACACCCAACTTCAAGCCCTTTTTATCATCTACGATAATCGCATCCTTGATACTTGACGTCTCGAATGCATCCAAGATCGTAGACACCTGCGTACCTAGGAAAGAAGAGATGATAGCCTGCGGAGCCTCAGTCGCACCCAC
>CAMTPD010000063.1 GCA_947074265.1 uncultured Porphyromonadaceae bacterium | reverse complement strand
AAATAATAAATATCAGAATGAAACGCACAGCTCTTATTTCACTACTAACGATTACCCTTGCTACACCGGTTGCTCCCTTTTGTCGGATTTGCTTTAATGTTGAATTAGAAATAACAGTTTGATCAATGCAGATGCTACCACGAGAAGCTTGCAATATGCCATTGAAGTGAAGTAGTAACGTTGATTTTCCTGATCCATTTTCTCCTACAATTGCCACTTTATCGCCTGGGGTAATTTCAAATGAGACTTGCTGCAATGCTTTATATCCCGAAGGATAAGTATAAGATATATCTTTGAAACTTATCATATGAGTTAGATCTAAATATCACTTAATGTAAAAATAATTCTGTCGGATTAAGAAAACGAATAAAAAGGAAAAAGGATATCCATATTATGATAAAATATGAATCCTTAGTTTGCCATAAATCGCCGTGTTTTATAGATGTCGTGTAATTAAAACCACGAGACAACATTGCATTGTAAATAGAGGTAGATCGGTTCATGCTTCGAATAAATAGCTGTCCTACAATTGTACTCCATACGATAAAGCTCTTTTCATTGCAATTTCTGCTTTGTCGGGCTCGTTGTATCGATATTGCATCTTCCAAGATAAGACTCAAATAACGGTAAACAAATAATATTTGATTTGTAAGAATTGTCGGAATACCAATTGTATGCATTGCATAGACCAATTGGATCATACCGGTAGATCTTATAATAATGATAACACATTGTACAGCAAGCATAGCTCTTACTAGAATCGATACAAAGGTAATCCAACCTCGACTTATCTCTATATCCAAAAACGTGAACGCGGTTTCTCGATCTAGGAAAGGATTAAATATTGCAATCAATAAGACAAAAGGTAAAATAGGAAGTGTGTAAACACAGATTCGGCGATAAGATACGTGTGCAAAAGCAGCAAGAAGTATCGGATATACGGCAAATGGCAAAAGTGCTGATAATTGGTACACTGATACCGAAAGCATCAATATCAGGTAGACAAAAGTCGTAATAAGTTTAGCCACAGGATTGATTGTGTTTAATAAACTATCAGACCGATGTTGTATTTCCAGTTGTTTGATTTTGCGATAAGTAGATTCTAATTTGCTTTCCATTTATAAATTTAATTGTAACGCTGCTTATATATTTTTGAAATTACGAATGCTGCAACGATAAACAATATGCCTCCGATAATACCGGCAAAAGAGGTGTTATAATCCGGCATAATTGCGGTGTAGTCTTGTAATAACTGTGCAAGTATGTGTGGTGTTTCGTTAGAAATAGGAAGTTCTAGTCCCTCAGTTACTTTATCTATCGACCATTCCAAACCATCGGGATGGGAAGACGCAATAAATGAAAAGGCACCTCCCAATAAAAAAGTAGGTAGAGCAAAAGCGAGAAGAATTGACTTTAGATTGAATCGATGCGCATGTTTATCGGCTTCTTCAAACTCTATTTCCGACAACTTAAAAAATGCAGGTTGTGTCTTTTTTATATAGACTAAAACAAAACCGGTAGCTACACCTTCAAGTATTCCGATTATTAAATGTATGGGAAGCATGAATAAAAGAAAACGACCTATGGGTAGTACAGTAATCCCCGACATCCAAGTTTCCATGGTAACAGCAAAAGCTCCCATTTCAAGGCCAAAGACAGACGTCAATATGCTGCAAGTAAACAACATGAATGTAGATGAGTTCTTCTTAATAAGCGGTTTAAATAGGATAGGATATGCAATAAGGCAAGTGAAAACACCCATATTTACAATGTTACACCCAAGAGCTAAGATGCCTCCATCGGCAAACAAGAATGCTTGTAAAATAAGAACGGAAGTGAGTGTAAGGAAAGCCGGCCATCGACCTAATAAAGTCGCTAGCAATACGCCCCCTACGATGTGTCCGCTAGATCCTGTTCCGGGTATGGTGAAGTTTATCATTTGAGCAGCAAACACAAAAGCCCCCATAATGCCCATCAACGGAACAATCTGTTCATTCTGTAATTGTTTTACCTTTTTACAAGCCACACACACCAATGAGGCGGCAATAATGGTAGCAACTCCGGCAACAGGTGTTGATACCAATGCATCAGCCATATGCATAGATTCCTATTTTTGAAAATATTTATAACTATTACTTAAACAATAAACCTTTGATATTGTTTATCATTCGTCAAGAAACTAAACTATCATACTTTGATGAAACAACTAGGTAATGTCAGGTAAATTGTATTCGTGAATACTATTTTGACTCTTCGAGAAAACTATTTTCATTTACCGTGAAAAGTATTTTTAATCTCCACGAATACTTTTTAGAAAGTCCATGAAAACATTTTAGAAAGTCCACGAAAACTTTTTGCGTTGTATCAAGTCTCGATTTGCATCAGAGCAAAAGAAGAAGCTTGAAGTGTGTAGAAGCATTTTAAATATTAGTTTTACCTTTAGAGTTGAATTAAGATTATCTTTTCGATGATGAGTGAAAGAAAAAAGGTGTTTGTATCCGGATGTTACGATATGTTGCACAGCGGACATGTTGCTTTTTTTACAGAAGCAGCCCAATATGGAGATTTGTATGTGGGTATTGGTTCAGACAAAACAATACAACAACTTAAAAATCGTAACGCGATAAACTGCGATCAAGAGCGCCTTTATATGGTCAGTGCACTTAAAGCAGTGCACAAAGCATGGATCAATACTGGCTCTGGTATCATGGATTTTGAAGAAGATGTGCGGGCATTGATGCCTGATATCTTTTTTGTCAACTCTGATGGACACAGTCCCATGAAAGAAGCATTCTGTAAAGAATTGGGTATCGAGTATATAATAGCGGAGCGTATACCTCATCCGGGTTTGCCGGTACGAAGTACAACAGCATTGCGAAGCGAATGCAGAATTCCATATCGTATCGATCTTGCAGGAGGATGGCTTGATCAGCCCTATGTCAGTAAATTTCATGCCGGAGCAGTACTTACCATCAATATTGAACCCGACTATGAATTTAACGATAGAAGTGGAATGAGCACTTCTTCTCGAAAAAAAGCAGTAGAGCTTTGGCAGACAGATATTCCTGAAGGTGACCGTGTAAAGCTTGCTCAAATGCTTTTTTGTTTCGAAAATCCTCCTGGTAGTAAATACATTAGCGGCTCACAAGATGCACTAGGTGTGGTGATGCCCGGACTGAACAAATACTTATACAACGGAGCATATTGGCCGTGTGAAATTGAAAGTATATTGGACAAAGAGACATTAGATTGGATAGAGACACACATCTGTTTGGTTCCGCTTTATCCGCGACATACCAATTTTGATGTTTTGTCTGATACACGAATTGATGCCTCAGGAGCAAAAGCTCTTTCAATTTCGGCAGATGCATGTTGGCAAGCTTTGAAAGATAAGAATCTAGATGCTTTTGGCGATGCGGTAACAGCTAGCTTCGAGGCACAAATTGCCATGTTTCCCCATATGGTTGATGCTGAAATAATGCGCCATCTAGACGAGTATAAGTCGCAGGTGAAAGGCTATAAAATTAGTGGAGCCGGAGGTGGAGGTTATCTTATTTTCATAGTAGACAAACCGTTGGTAAATTCAATGAAGATACGCATTAGACGTGCATGATGATATTTATTTTTTGACTCCGAACGAATAGAAAATAAAAAGTTAATAAAGGATAAATAATTAATTAAGAGTGTTGTTTTGTCATTTTTATTGTAATATTGCTTTCGAAATATAAGCAAGCAGATAAATGAAGCATTATTTTGAACATATTTCTTCGATCTTTGCTACACCATGTTCTATGGTGCAGTCTGCTGGCTATGGGCAATGCCCTACATCTACATCCTCGACTTCATCATCGACCCTGTAACAGGGTTGTCTATTTCCATATTATCCTCAGACCTATACAAACATAGGTACACCTCTCACAAGAGCAGGTGAATTTTTACTATCCTTTTATCAATATTTTATATATATGAAAATTCTAAAATTTGGAGGGAGCTCATTGGCTTCATCTCATTGTGTAGATACAATCGTGTCGATTGTAGAGAAAGAAATGAGAGAAAATAAAGTTGTTATTGTTATTTCTGCATTGGAAGGAATAACCGATTTATTGTTGGAGGCCGGACAGTTGGCTACTGCTCAGAATCAAGGTTATCGCACCATTCTTTCAGTCATTGAAAACCGAATGTTAAACTATACCCGCTCATTGCTACCTGTAATCACGCAAAGTGCTACGCTAAGTATGGTTAAGCAATACATCAATCAAATCGAAGATATTTGTGCCGGGATTTGTACGCTTAAAGAAATGTCGGCCCGAACTTCAGACATGTTGTTGGCATACGGAGAGTTAATGACATCTAAAGTAATCTCCGAATATATGCGAGCGATTGGTATCAAGCATGTATGGTTAGATTCACGTGAAGTTATTGAAACAGATTCTAATTACGGAAAAGCCATTGTACAATTCTCTCATACGAATCACGCAATAAGAGAACGAATTGGAGCCGTTATTGAGTCGGTTGTAATCGTGCCTGGATTTGTAGCCGCAGATAATAACGGAAACACAACAACCTTGGGACGCGGAGGTTCAGACTATACGGCTGCATTATTTGCAGCAGCCCTAAATGCTTCAGAAATGGAGATATGGACAGATGTAAATGGAATGATGACTGCCGATCCTCGCATTGTAAAGAATGTAAAAACCATTCGTACACTGTCGTACCATGAGGCTATGGAGTTGTCTCATTTTGGTGCGAAAGTACTTTATCCTCCGGCAGTACAACCTGTAATGCTAAAGAAAATACCGCTACGCATTAAAAATACATTTGCTCCCTCTGAAGAAGGAACGCTTATTTTCGATCAATCACAAAGTGCTAGTGCGAACGATAATATTTGTGGGATATCAAACAATGCCAATATTGTGTTACTTAATCTTGAAGGTACAATCATTGTTGGTATTCCCGGTTTTTCACGTCGATTGTTTACCGCATTAGCAACAGAAAATATCAATGTTGTGCTCATTACGCAAAGTTCATCTGAGTACTCTATGTGTGTAGCAATCAAAGAAGAAGATAAAGAAAAGGCTGTTGAGGCGATTCATCAAGCTTTTGCGGCAGAATTCGCGAATGAGACGCTGGCGCCTGTAAAAGTTGAGACATCTTTGGCAATGATTGCATTAGTAGGTGATAGCATGGTGAATCTTCCGGGTATCAGCGGACGCATGTTTAGTGTACTTGGTCGTAATGGTGTAAACATACGTGCCATTGCTCAAGGATCATCCGAACGTAATATCTCAGCAGTGATTGCCCGGTCGGATCTAAAGAAAGCATTAAATGCACTACACGAGCAATTCTTCGAATCGGTATACAAACAAATCAATCTATTTGTAGTAGGAGTTGGCAATGTAGGAAGTCGTTTGATGGAGCAGCTTCGCAAACAAACTCAATACCTACAAGAGCATCTCCGATTACAGGTTCGATTAATAGGTATTGCCAATAGTACAACAATGGCATTTGATGAAGATGGAATAGCTTGGGAAGAGTGGCGAAATACACTTCAGAATGGTCGCCCCATGCAGTTGGAGCAATTTGTAGAACATGTACTTGCTTTGAATAAGCGAATCACAATATTTGTGGACAATACGGCATGTGAAGAAGTAGCAGGAGTATATGCAACGTTGCTTCGAAAAAGTATCTCCGTAGTTACATGTAATAAAATCGCGTGTTCGTCTCATTACTCAACATACCATAAGCTCAAGAGTCTGGCTCAAAAATACAATGCGCAATTTCTTTTCGAAACCAATGTAGGAGCGGGGCTTCCTGTTATCAATACCCTCAATGATTTGCTGCGTAGTGGCGATAAGGTTAATCGCATCCATGCTGTGCTTTCGGGTACGATGAATTTCGTATTCAATGAATACAATGGAACACGTTCGTTTGCCGACGTGGTAAAACAAGCTCAGGATGAGGGATATACAGAGCCGGATCCACGACTCGACTTAAGTGGCTTAGATGTAATGCGAAAGATTGTAATATTGGCACGTGAAGCCGGAAGAAGTGTCGAAATGGATACAATTAGAAATGAAAGCTTTCTTCCGGCTTCGTGTCTCGAGGGAGATGTTGCTCAATTTTACGATGAGCTGGCTTTGCACGAAGCGCATTTCTTAAAGCTATATACAGATGCCCATGCCGCAGGAAAACGTCTCAAATATCTGGCATCAATCGAAGGTGATACTATCCGTGTAGGATTAGAGGCAGTATCTTCCGATAGCGACTTCTTTAATTTAGATGGTAAAGACAATGCGGTTTTGTTTTATACAAATCGTTATCCCGAACAGCCTTTGGTAATAAAAGGAGCGGGAGCGGGAGCAGAGGTTACTGCATCCGGCTTATTCTCAGACATAATTCGTGCCGCACGCATAGCACATTCATAAATTTATACTTACAGAAATGAAAAAACAAATCAAAATATTAGCACCGGCTACAGTAGCCAATGTTGTATGTGGATTCGATATTCTCGGATTCGCGCTCGATAATCCAAATGACGAAATGGTGATGCGACTCATCGATGAGCCTATTGTAAAAATCATCAACAAAGACAACTATAACCTGCCAACTAATCCACCTGATAACGTAGCAGGTGCGGCACTTTTGGCATTGATGGAAGATTATCCTAAACCAATCGGATTCGAAGTAGAGATCAAGAAAAATATTATGCCCGGAAGTGGCATTGGTTCAAGCGCGGCAAGTGCGGCAGGAGCAGTAGTGGGGGCAAACTATTTGCTTGGAAATCCATATACACCGGATCAGTTGGTAGGATTTGCTATGTTTGGTGAAAAAGTAGCCAGCGGAGTAAAGCATGCCGATAATATCACACCATGTATCTTTGGTGGTGTTACTTTGATTCGCTCAACAGATCCATTGGATATTGTTCCACTCTCTGCTCCGGATTTGTTTGTAACAGTGGTGCACCCTCAGATCGAAGTGAAAACCGAAAATGCTCGTAAAATACTCAAGCAGCATGTCGAACTTAAATCTGCTATTCGTCAATGGGGAAATGTAGCCGGAGTAGTTGCCGGTTTACTTAAAAAGGATTATGAATTATTAGGGCGTTCGCTCGAAGATGTAATCATAGAGCCTATTCGTAGTATTCTAATACCCGGTTTTGATGAAATCAAAATGAAAAGTAAAACGGTAGGTGCCCTGGGAGGAGGAATATCCGGTTCAGGTCCTTCTATTTTTATGCTAAGCAAAGATGAAGCAAC
>CAMTPD010000062.1 GCA_947074265.1 uncultured Porphyromonadaceae bacterium | reverse complement strand
CCGGACACTAAAGATCAGTACGATGTAGTGGCCGCTTATGCTACTAATCAAACACGAGAAGTTGTGCAAATGCAGTTTCACCACGCGTTGTCGAAAATTAATTCTGTAATTACTTCTTATGCAGGTTCAGGCTTGAATGTTTCGATCAATCCGATTGCGATCACCAATGTACCGATGAGTGCCGATTTCGTATTGAGTACAACTGCAACTCAGGTTCCTAATTTTTTAACTGTTAGCAATTGGGGAGCCTCTACCGGTACTGCTACGATGACGAATACTCCTGCCATTACCGTGAAGGCATCGACAGAGAATGTATCATCAAGTACAATCTCAGGGATGTATCTAGTCCCTCAGACACTTGTAAATTGGGCATATTCCGCAGCAAGTGCTTATCCTCTTAAGGGCACGTATATTAATTTGAACGGCTCACTGACCGGTGTTACAGATTATACAGGTAACATCGCGATCCCGATTACCACAGAAAAATGGGAACCCGGCTATAGCTACACCTATAATATTGTATTTGGTAATGAAGGCGGTAGCACCGGCGGTGGTGGTTACAATCCGGATAAAAGCACCGATGGTGGTAATAAACCGGAGCAGATACTACAACCTATTCAAGTAGATGTTGATGTTGATCCATGGGTAGATATTACTCCTCCAATCCCTCCTATCGATTTATAACACACAAATAGCTTTTTTGAGCAATAAGCCTTGTAACCTGCTTGTTTTTAGCAATGTTACAAGGCTTTTTATTTTACAATATACAGACATAATAACAATCAAAAAAAGACTAACATATATCGAATATACAAAAAAATGAGCCGAATGTATCAAATACAACCATCAAATGTATCTATATTTGCACTACGAAAAACGAAAATCTATTCAACAGAAAACAAAATGAACAAATTCTATCTTTTTACAACCAGCTTAGCACTTTTGCTTTCATCGTGCTCTAACTCAAACAATGCTGATGTAGAAATCCCGGAAGGAAACATCAAACCGCTATCACTATTCGTTAATATCGAAACTCCGACATCTAAAACTGGTAACTCTTCAGATATTAGTGGAGAGATAAATACTGGTAATCTAGAACAAATTGGTGTACACATCTGTCAACATAATACTTTTGGAACTGCTTATATTAAGGGGTCTCACAATACAACTTGGACAAAAACGAATAACACATGGGGTACAACAACACCTGTATTTTTAGGTTCTGATAATGCAAATGTATATGCATATTACCCATATAATGAGACTGAAGGACTTAATGTTGCTGCTGTTCCTGTTACCGTGGGTAATACGGATTATTTGTATGGTAAAGCAGAAAATGATGACAACAGCATCTTTGTTGGGCATAACCAAAATACAACGGCTAAGATAAAAATGAAGCACGCGATGTCTCAGATTATCTGGAATTTCACAAAAGAAGATACATATACCGGTGCTGCTCAGATTACTGCTATTGAAATGAATAAATTGCATACTACAGGTACACTTAATATCAACAACGGGACTATTACTTCAACAGGAAATGACAAAAGTCATACTTTAAATGTAAATTTAAATGCTCCTACTAGTAAAAACATGATGGTTATCCCAAGAACTTATGATGCTAACGATGCATTCTCAATGTCGTTTACAATTGATGGTAAAAAAATGACGTCTACATTTAACAAAGGTATCTCTTTTGCTAATGGCATGAAACACAACATCAATGTTAAACTAAAAGGTACCGGCATTGTGATCGAAAGTGTTACAGTGGAACCTTGGGGGAATGGTGCAAACCAAGATCTCGAGATCAACTAAAAGACCTCTCCCATATATTCAAAAATGCTCCGAAGGAACTCGGGGCATTTTTGATTCTTAATTATACCGACTATCTACTCTTGACTCCACAACTATATGAATAATATCAGATTGTACTTCTTAAACCGGATAAGTATTATTGCTTGTATACTTATTTGCAGCTCATGCACGGAAAGTTTTATGGACGAGGAATTTGGCAGCTTAAATGAAACGAATTATTTTGTTTCAGCTGTGCTTAACGCAACTGTGGATAACTCTACCGAACCATCATTTCTCCAACCATTGAATAAAGAAGCTCAGGTTCAGATTTTACAAAGTACGGATGTATTTCATCAAGCACATACTACCAAAGCTACTGTTGCTGTACGTAATCTTATGTTGTTCCAATACAACAGCATAGGACAACTTATACACAGTCAGGCATTAGGTGACTTGACTTCGCTATCGAACATTCCGATAAAACTTGTAAACGGATCAAATCATAAAATCATCTTAATCTCTAATGCTAACCAAGTAGACTGGAGTGATAGAAATCTGTATCGTAGTTTGGAGCAAATGCAAAAACTTGAATACGATTACGCAGCTATAACAACGGATGAAGAAGTTCCGATGGTAGGTAGCGTAGACATTGATTTGGTCTCTGAGAATATCCGTATTCCGGAAATCAGACTAAAAAGAATTGCGGCTAAAGTGATATTTCACTTTTCAGATACTGACGCGAAATACAAAGTAAAACATGTATCCTTGATGAATATCCCAAAAAAGATGATGTTTTTCAATACGGACGACGACAGTGTTTTTCCTCTAGGCAACGCGTCTTCTCACACCATGCACCCTACAATCATGTATGCAAAGAACTATACTGAAGAGATGATTTGGTACATGCCGATCAACAGAAGAGGTGATAATGGCAGTGCCAATACGCTGAAAGATAAAACGGACAAAACAGCTCCTCGTGGTGAAGGACAATATGCCAGCTACATTTCTGTATATTGCGAAAACAATACGCCCGGGGCTATCATTAAAGATGGTATCTGCTCAATCTATTTAGGCTCTAATGATCCAAAGAATTATAACATAAAGGCTAATAATAGATATAATATCAATACGCGATTTAAAGGAAATGAGATTCCTACAGAAGATCCGCGTGTAGATGGTAATATTGGTAATTTTACATTTGAATTTGAAATCATCGACGATGAGATCTTTCAATCACAAAAGATCTCAAAATTGACAATGGAATTAAATGGGCAAAAAACAAGTCCGAATATATCATTAAATCATACTCATGGTAATAGATATAGTATAAAAGGAAGTGTGAAACTAGAGCATCGTGAAAATACATTGACCCATCTTTCATTTCAGGATAACAACAACAATGTATTGTCTGGTTTCAGAAATAATAAACTCTTTTATCTGGAGGGTGATATATATCGAAAAATTACGAATACACGTATCTATGCTTATTTTAGCGGCTTATTTTGCGGCTTAGGAAATGGCTCATATTCATACCCTTATGAGGTATGCTCTCCAAACACATTGAGCAATGTACGAGACTTGTCTGCCTTGGGTGTACAAACCAACAAATATGTAAAACAAATAAAGGATGTGGATCTGCAAAACGAGCCATGGACTCCTATCCCTTCTTTTTATCTGAATTTTGATGGAGATTATCATCATATCTCTAATTTAAATATCCAAACAAGCGAGGATCAAGTTGGTTTATTTGCCTTTATATCGCAATACAGTGCTGTGGTTAAAAACATAACGATCAGTTCTGGGCATGTATCAGGAAATAACTATGTGGGCGGAATTGCCGGACGTATACTTGATGGGGCTACAATTATCAATTGTAAAAACTATGCTACGGTATATGGATCGGATAATATTGGTGGTATTTGTGGTGAATTTCACAATTACAAAGAACTATCTGAATGTGAGAACTATGGCAACATAACCGGAAACAGATCTGTTGGTGGTATTGCAGGAATTTATCGTTGTTCAAAACTTGAGAAATGCGGTAATTTCGGAGATATTGTAGCATATTCCAACGGAGTAGGCGGTATTGTTGGTGTAGCTGATTATGATCATAATATATCTAACTGCTATAACAGAGGAGAGGTATCTGGTGAATCTCAAGTAGGAGGAATAGCCGGCTATTCAAGAGCAAATCATATCCGCTGGTCGTATAACTGCGGAACAATTAGAGCAATATCAACTTATGCAGGTGGACTGATTGGTGAGTCTGTTGCCGGTGGTCCGGAGTTTCATGTGTGCTACAATCATGCATCTATTAATGCTCGTGGTGTAAGTGGTGGCATTGCAGGTAAAATAAATGGAACTATGATATTATTTAATGTTTATCATATTGGTGATTTTACACTTGCAGGAAATGATGTTGCAGGCGGTATGTGTGGTGAGGCTTCTATGATTCAGATTGTTGAACCTAGTTATACGGCTTGTTATACACAAACAGAACCTTCTTTTACAGGAAAATTTGGTCATATTGCTGGACGTTGTTCTTATTATGAACTGAATAAGACATTTTATTTGAACGACAAAGATCAATACAATGCTATAGGACAAGGACAAGTATCGGGAGGTAAATATGCAACCGGAATTAATGACCGACAATTGAGGGGTCTTAACCCGATTTATTCAAATAATCAATCCAAATATATTTTGGATTGGCTCAACTCTGTTCAATATGTATGGCAACAGCAAACCAATGGATTTCCTTATTTACGTTTTTAGAGGTTATTCAACTCCGTCCTTGATTCGTGCAAAATATTCGGATGGGCTCACACCCGTAATTTGTTTAAAATTACGGTATGCTGTTGCTCTGGAACGAAAACCTACATCGAAAAAGATATTCTGGAAACTATCGAACTTCCCATGTTCTAAAATCGTGATAAAGTCTTTCACTCGCAATGTATTCATAAAATGAGGAAAATTATCGTATCCCATTTCTTGTATTGCTAAAGAAACAGCTTTTCTACTTAATCCTATTTTATTGATTAAATCTTGTAGTGAAAAGTCGGGATCTCGCCACGATTGTTCTTTTTCTAAGAATTGAATAAGATGATCGGTAATTACTTCATCATACGATTTAGAAGTTTCTACTCTAATAGAATGATTTATACTAACCTCTCGATCTTTTGTATAGATTTCATCTTCTATACAGCTCCGTTTTAAAATAATACGAGAAAATAGTTCGAAGTAGATGATATACACACTCACAACGATAAAGATCAATACATTTAAGAATGCAAAGGGATCTATATTAAATAACTTTAGAATAAAACCACACGTAGCTATGCTACTGATAATAATGAAACGCTTAATCCATGCTTTGTCGGTATTATTATATCGCCTGGTATAAGGAATGAAATATAGCAACAACTGTGGAGTAATCATTAAGATCAATAATACATATATAAAGATCGTTGTATAAGTTATTGGAGATGATATGAAATCTACCAATGAACTGTATTGTTCGAAATTGACTCCCATCCTACTTGCTGTGAAATAAATAACAATGCATAAAAGAACGGGAGTAAACAGATAGATAAACTTTCTATTTGTCATGTATCCGGGAGATATTACTTCGACAGGATAACTCAAATAAAAGCAGCTATATACGACACCGACAATCAGATAAGGTATTGTTACGATCGACTTGGGATATAAATCATAATAATACAAATAAGATTGATAGGCAAAAATTAAGCTCATTGCTACATAAAATAATCCAAGATATAACCGAGAAGTTTCCCCATCATTTCTACGTAGAATTAATAACATACTTAATAGTGCTGTTACTACAAAAGCAGCATAATGTGTCGCAAATTCTAAATTCAACATTCCAAATTCATTTTGATCCTCAATAGTATAACAGATCGCTACACTAATTTCCATTACAAAAATACATTTTTTGATAAAAAGATAATATTAGCGCAGGCTATCTGCTCAAAAACAATTGAGACAGATAGCTGGCCAATGTAGATAAACTATATGTAGTAGAAGGTGTTATGAAGGCGTACAAGGGACATCCAACCCTTATACCCTGAAATAGTATTCGATAGATTGAAATCTACCTTTTGCAAATCTATTTATATAACAAACTGAAGTGGACACAAGGATGTCTCATTATTTTTCTACTAATGGTGTTTCTTTTGTTTGAGATCATTTTATGGCATTTTGAGACATTCTCAATTTATATTGAGACATATTTCGGTGGGAATTACAAACTTCTAATCTCTAGATAAAATTGACACACTTAAGCTTGAAAACATTTTTTGAATCAATTTAAGGATATTAATTTTGAACTTCAATTTTTATCACTACCTTTACACACTAAGCTTTCGGAGCTTTTTTGAATCGTCTTTGTATTTGCCAATTCTCCGTAATGAAAACGGATTATTCCAACTTCAAATTTGGATGCATAAAACCACTCCTTCGCTCAGTTATATCAAAAAAGAATTATATAAACAGACACGTATATTTTACAAATAACGAAAGTATACATAACGTAAATATTAAAGCATGACAAAACGAATCATTACGAATAAGCGTGACAGAGAAAAGTTGAAACAACAGAAAAAAGAAGAAAAACAGAAAAGAAAAGAACAACGTTTGCAAAATGGTGGCAACGACTCTCAAGATTCAATGTTTGCTTATGTCGATGAATTCGGTGTATTACATTCAAATCCTCTAGATGTGAAACCTAAAGAAGAGATTGATGCTTCAACTATCTCAATCTCTGCTCCTAAACAAACGGAACCAGACGAACCGGAATTGAACAATGGCAGGGTGGAACATTACAACGCAAGCAAGGGTTATGGATTTATCAAAGATTTGAGAGGTACTGAAAAATACTTTTTCCATTTCTCTAACGCACCGTCTGACATCAAAGAGGGTGACAAAGTAACTTTTGAAACTGCACGCGGAGCTCGTGGCATGAATGCAGTAAACATATCTATAATTAAATAACAATTTAAATTCATTACGATGAACATTTACGTTTCGAACTTGAGCTGGGGTACAGAAATTAACAGCTTGTGTGAATTATTCGCTCAATACGGAGAAATCGAATCAGCTAAGATTATCACAGACAGAGAAACAGGAAGATCAAGAGGTTTCGGATTCGTTGAAATGCCAAACGACGAAGAAGGACAAAAAGCAATCGATGCCTTGAACAACACAGAATTTGAAGGAAAAGTTATCAATGTAAGTGTAGCTCGTCCTAAAGAAGAAAGACCTGCTGGCGGCGGCTTCGGTGGTAACCGTGGCGGTGGCTTCGGTGGTAACCGTGGTGGTGGCTTCGGTGGTAACCGTGGTGGTGGCTTCGGTGGTAACCGTGGCGGTGGCTATGGTGGCGGTAACCGTGGCGGTTATGGCAACGACCGTGGTGGCCGTGGTGGTTATGGTAACGACCGTGGTGGTTATGGCAACAACGACAGATATTAATAGATAAATATCAATAATAGAAAAGGATGTGTCACATTA
>CAMTPD010000061.1 GCA_947074265.1 uncultured Porphyromonadaceae bacterium | reverse complement strand
CATACGCGATTCTCCGGAGTGACTGGAGTTCAGACGTGTGCTCTTCCGATCTATAGGTGAAGTTACTTACGGAATAAGCGGAATACCGCGGTAGTAACTTACCAACTTATCTTTGAGCAGATAGCGAATGCGACTCGCAACCAAGTCGGCTTCGGCCTGCAAGTATTGGTTCGACGAGGTTTGAAGTTCGATTACACTGATCAGTCCCTCTTCATACTTGCGTCGGTTTACCCGGTGAGCCAATTGTAAAGCATAGGCTTGTTTTTGAGCTTGGATGTATTCTTTGCCCGTTCCGGCAAGGTCGGCTGCAGCTTGTTCTATATCTTTTTCCAATCGATTGATTGTAGCCTGATGATCCAGTTTCGAGATGGTATATTGATATTTGCTACGCTTGATGCGAGAGATGTTGCTCAGCTTATTGAAAAGAGGAAACGACAAATTGATGGTAACGTATTCACCCCGGTTGTTTTTGAACTGCGATGAAAAGCCGCGTTTGTCTGCGGTATTATCGTTCAGGTTCTCGTAATAGTTTGTGCTGATGCCGCCCGATAAAGAAATGTATGGAAACAACGAACCTTGTGCCATTTTATGCTGCAATTTCGCTTCTTTGATCAACAACTTCGATTGTTCGGCTTCGGGAAGCGTTGTTAAAGCTGTTTCTTTTATTTCCTCCAGGTTGTTTATTGACGTTTGCGGTATGAAATCGGCAAGAACCGTATCTATTTCGAGCGTAGAGTTCATCGGGTAGTTCATCAGTTCTTTGAGACGAATGATACTCAAATGCTGAAAGTTCTCTTGACGAACCAGGTTGAAACTATCGGCCGCAACCTTTGCTTCCATTTGCGCGATATCGGCACCGGCGGTAAGACCCAGTTCTTCTTTTTTCGAAGTGAATAGTAATTCTTGTCGGCTTTGCACAAGCTGCTCTTCGGCAAGCTGCACCAACTTCATATAATATACACCGTCGTAATATGCCTGCATTACATCCAGTGCTAATTGATCTTTAACCCGTTCGATCTCTTTAAGCCCACGTTCTTTTCCGGCCTCGCGAAAACGAATGTTGTACCAACTGCTGAGTCCGTCAAACAAAGGGAGCGATGCACTCAGTTGATACGGGTTGTTCAAGTTGCTGGTATTTTCGTACGTATTTGTTGCAGGGTTGATCGAACGACCAAAACTAGTACTTAAACTTGTACCGGCCGTTACCGACGGAAAAAGTGATGCAACCGATTCTTTGTAATACTGGTCGTAGATGCGTTTTTGCACCATTTGCTTTTGCACGCCGGGCGACTGCTCTACCGCATACCCGATGCATTGATCGAGCGACCATGCTTGTTGTGCGGCGATCTCGGATACTTCCGTTACGGCAAAAAGAAATATGACACTTAGTTGTTTTAACATGACTATAAAAAATAAAGTAAGCTACTGTAAAGGCAAAATGCATAGCGCCTTCTATTATAAGCATGCCAAAATCGTGCCATAATAGTTACTTTGTTGTTTTATAGTGTATTAGTATTTTGGTGTATTTTGTAAAGTGTCAAAAAATTGGACACTACTGTCCAATTTTTTGACACTAAATGATTCGGAAAGTTATGATTCAGATCATCGTTTCCACAATCAGTATTTGCAAGGACATAAAGGAGAAACCAATTGGTGCTCATTATTTAATTTTGATTTGAGCAATACCAATCTGCTCATATTACCGGGCTGCGCGGATGAAATCAGTTATACCAAAGAAGATATCGCAACGATCAAGTCTTTTCTGGATAGTGGCGGAGGAGTTGTATTGATGGGAACACATCAGGGAAATTCTCAAAATAAGTTGGCACAAGTATTTGGTGCGTCTTTTGTAGACAAAGCAGAACTTCCATTTGTAGGCAGTGATGCGTCTATACAAACATCCATAGAAGCAAAAGGCGGTAGTTACATGAAGTTAGATAAACCACAAAGCTGGAATGTACTTATCAAAGACGCTCAGTCGAGACCGGTAATGGCTGTTTCGAACGTGGGTAAAGGGAAGTTGCTCGTTTCATCGCGCTCATTAGCCGGAAGCAACCCGAATGCAAGTGATTCGATTAACAAGGATATTTGGAAACCATTGCTGGTAAATCTGGCATCGGGCAAACGGGTAGACTCAAACAAGCCAACTTATTCGCGCGGGATCGACCAACTTGAATACGAAGAAAAGCGCGATGCTTTTGTACTACGCTATAATGATTATCTAAAACCGTATGCAGGAGCAATGATTGATATATCGGAGCGTTGCATGCCGGTAATAGAAAAGAGAATGGGAGTGCCACTTTCAAAAGGAATGGGTTCGGAGGTTGCTTTGTTAGCTACCGGCGGAGGTGGGTTTTCGAGCGGAAAAACAATCGCATTGGCCGTATGGTGGGGCGACTTTCCAAAGAAAGAAGATAGCATGATTGAGTTTATCACACACGAGTCGGTCCACTCATGGGTACTGCCTTTTCCCGAAGTTTGGAACGAACCTATCGCAACATATGTGGGCAATCTGGTAATGTGTGATATGGGACACGAGGAAGAAGGGTTGCGACGGATTCAATCAACGATCGACAGAGCCCGTAAACACGATCCTAAAATGACGTGTTATGATCTTGACGGAAAGGCAACAAATGGAGGTACTACATTGTCGGACGGTGCAAAGAATGATATCCATTGGGGCAAAAGCTACTTTGTACTCGAAGAGTTGAGAAAGCAAGATCCGGATTTTATCGCAAAGTATTTTCAGGCCAAACGTAAGTATGCCACCGGCAACACGATATCCGAATATGGAATCCATAATACGGTATTGCTGCTTAGCCATGTGATGCAAAAAGATTTATTTGAGTGGTTTAATAGTTTAGGTATAAAAGCAGATCGATCAAAAGCAACCATTCAAATTTAATGATATAAATTACCATAAACTTGTCGCACCATTTGGTGGCGAAGTACGCAGAAGAAGCGATCTGAAGAGATTATTCTAATTCTCTTTTGATTGCTTCTTTTGTTTAAAGCTGCCTTTAGTTATTGTACTACTGTGTGTATAGTTGTTTTCGATAATAAAGATTATTTAAAAGAAGTCTATATTCAGATGATTGTTGTTTAAAAGCTTGTTGTAGTGTGAGTTTGAATAATATTAAATAAATACTATGTGAAATATGAACTGTGTTATAGTTTGTTTGGTTCGTGTTAAAAATGAGGAGTGATGAGATTGTTTTATTAATTTTGTCAGAAATATAAAGGATGACTTAAAACCTCTTTGAATTATTGAAAAAAAACTTTTCGGTACCGATTGTTGTTTTTTTTATAAACGATACAAAGAGTTAATGATATATTGTTGAATTATAGCTATTAAAAGCCAAAATTAAAATGAAAAAGTTAGCATTACTATTCATGCCGTTGCTGGCATCGTCTGCACTCTTCGCGCAACAAGAGTCTGACAACTTCGACGAAAAGTCTTTATTTGAAACTGTAACGAAGATAGAGAAGAAGACTGATAAGTTTAATCTATATCTAAATACGCAAGCAGCTTTCGATGCCAACTGGAATGATGGTGACTTTGAGAAAGGAGCATTTAAAATGAAACAGCTTCGTATCGAAGCCAAAGGTAATATCAACGACTGGATCTTTTACCGTTATCGTCAGCGTTTGAACAGAAGCAACGATGGTTCGGGTTTTCTAGATAACATGCCAAAATCGATAGATATTGCATCGATCGGATTCAAAGTAACGCCAAAATTATCTATTATCGGTGGTAAAATGTGTACCATGTATGGAGGTTTCGAATTTGATGTAAATCCGATTGACATCTATGAATACAGCGACATGATCGAGTACATGGATAACTTCCTTACCGGGGTTAACTTTATCTACGACTTTACTCCATCGCAACAACTTGCTTTTCAAGTAGTAGATGGCCGCAATAATTCATTCCATGCTACTTATGGTAATTTGCCGGAAAACATTCGCGATACAAAACTTCCATTGTTGTATACAATCAACTGGAATGGTGGTTTTTGGGACGATATGTTTAAAACTCGTTGGTCGGCTTCTATCATGAACCAAGCAAAAGGTGAGAATATGTATTACTTCGCTTTTGGTCAAGAATTAAACCTTAAACCGGTAAATACGTATTTTGATGTAATGTATGCACGTCAGGCACTTGATCGCAAAGGAATCATGACAAACATTATTAATCAAGATCTAGGCGACGGACGCACCGACTATACAGCAATGGATGCATCATACCTTTCTTTGGTTTGGCACCTAAACTATCGCGTGGCTCCGAAGTGGAACCTTTTCGTAAAAGGTATGTACGAAACTCAAGGTTTGTACAAAGACAACGAAATGCGTGAGAAAGGTAAATACCGTACTTCTTGGGGATATCAAGGTGGCGTAGAGTTTTATCCGATGAAACAAAACTTGCACTTCTTCCTTGCATTCTTAGGTCGTGCTTATACATTTACCGATAAAGCAAAAGCTTTGGGTTGGGACAATTACAACACAGCTCAAATCACAACCGGCTTTATCTACCAATTGCCGATTTTCTAACGAGCAAACAACGCGTGCATAACGCATTCTATATGATACAAAGCGCAGGAGAGTTCTTCTTTCCTGCGCTTTTTTTTGTGCGCAACGTGAAGAATAAGCTTGTTTCTTTCGTTCATTAAGCTTAGACACGTACGTGTACACATCTTAGACAGGTATATGACAAGAATGCGTCACGACCGTGTACACATCTTAGACACGTACCTGTCTAAGCTTAATAACCTCGATCACGATGTTTATTGATCGTATATATCCGAATTGATTTTTATAAAAAGAGACTCTAAATGTGGAATTTTATATCTTTGTCACATACAGACATTAAATACTCATGAGCAATAAACGTTCCATTCTTGTAATAGACGATAATAAAACAATTTTGCAAACACTTGAATTGTTGCTGCAAAAAGAGTTTTCGAACATAAAGACCCTTACTTCTCCCATTGGCATTGACGAAGCACTTCGCTCAGCTACTTTCGACGTGGTATTGCTGGATATGAATTTCAAAACAGGCATCAACAACGGCAACGAAGGCTTATTTTGGTTGCAGCGCATCAAGCAAATTACGAACGATACGCCTGTAGTTCTTTTTACGGCCTATGCAGATATTGCGCTCGCGGTAGAGGGGATGAAACTCGGAGCTTCCGACTTTGTGACCAAGCCATGGGATAACGAAAAAATGATGCAAACGCTTATCAAAGCTGCCTCTTGTGGCAATAAAAAGCAAAAGCAACCGATAGCGATGCCGAAGCGTATGTATTGGGGTACTGCTCCGCGTATGCAATTGCTGCGCGAGATGGTAGAGAAAGTTGCGCTAACCGATGTGAACGTTTTGATTACGGGCGAGAATGGTACCGGAAAGGAAATGCTGGCCAGAGAGATTCATTACTTGTCGGCCCGAAGTAAGCAGTCGATGGTGTGTGTCGACATGGGAGCAATTCCGGAAACTCTCTTCGAGAGCGAACTGTTTGGATACGTAAAAGGAGCCTTTACTGATGCACGTGCCGATAAAAAAGGTAAGTTTGAAGCGGCCCACGATGGCTCGCTTTTTCTCGATGAGATTGGTAACTTGCCGATGCATCAGCAAGTAAAACTACTTACTTGTTTGCAAAGTCGCTCGGTAATGCCTGTAGGGAGCGTACATCCTGTATCCGTAAATATCCGATTAATCACCGCGACCAACTGCGATCTGCAAAAGATGGTTCGCGAAACGTCTTTCCGTGAAGATCTTTTTTATCGTATTAATACCATTCATTTGATCTTGCCTCCATTGCGCGAGCGCAAAGAGGATATCAAGGATTTTGCCGATAGGTTTGTAGAGAAGTTTGCCGGTAAATATGGAATCAATAAACCGGTGATTACTTCCGAAGCTTTGCATCTGCTCGAGACGTATGCGTGGCCCGGAAACATAAGGGAGCTCGAGCATGCCATCGAAAAGGCGGTGATTATGAGTGGGGGAGAAGCGATTAAGGTTTCTGATTTTCACTTGAAACAGGAAGATGAGATGCCCGCAGCATCTGCCGTGGCTACTACGCTCGAAGAGATGGAACGAGTCATGATAGAGCAGGCATTGAATGATTGCGAAGGCAACCTTTCTACGGCGGCGGGCCGATTGGGCATTAGTCGTCAGACATTATACAATAAAATGAAACGTTATAATCTGTAGTTGTATGTTCAGATCGATTCGAAACAAGTTGATTCTAAATCTGCTTCTGATTGTGGCAAGCGTATCTGCTTGTTCGATCGATGTATACAAAGTCTTATCGGGCAGTGTGTCCGACCTTTCGTTTTTGTTTTGGGGCGGACTCGTTGTCGTCGTTTTTGCTTTGGTACAAGTGTTGAAGAGTTATAAGATGCATCTCGAGAAGATTCGTTTGCTTTTTGAGGCGGTAGAGAACAATGACTTTACATTCCGTTTTTCTGAAACGAAGGGGAGCGAGCCTGAGCGTATTACCAATGTTACGCTCAATCGGGTAAAAGAAATGCTTTCGCAAGCAAAACAAGAAGCTTACTTGCAAGAACAATATTTTGAACTGATCTTAAGCAAAAGTGCTACCGGTGTAGTGGTGTGCGATGACAGAGGCTATGTGTATCAAAGCAATGAGGCTGCCCGAAAGCTGTTGGGCCAGGTCAACTTTACGCATCTTTCGCAATTGGATCGCATTGATAAAAAGCTTTCGGCCCAACTGATGAATTGTTCTGATCTCGAGACCAAACAGATTGTTATTGCTGGTGAGCAACGTCTTGCTACGCTTTCGGTCAAGGCTTCGTATTTTAAAAAGCGAGATGCAATGTTGCGTATTCTTACGTTGAATGATATTAGCTCCGAACTGGATGAAAAGGAACTTGAGTCGTGGATAAGGCTTACGCGGGTATTGACGCACGAAATCATGAATAGTATTGCTCCTATTCGTTCGTTGAGTGAGCTGCTAATTCGATCGAATGCTTCTCAAAGCAACGAACTCAAAACCGGCCTTGAACTGATTCATTCTACATCGGGCAATTTGATGACGTTTGTGAGTCACTACCGCCAGTTTGCCAAGGTACCTCCACCTTGCAAAGAGGCGATTGTTGTTGAAGATTTGTTGGTGCAATGTCGTCGTTTTATGCTTTCGGAGGTGTGCGCTGCAACAAAGGTTTATATAGATATGGAGCAAGGAGAGGATATGCCACTGTTGATGGCCGATCGCGGACAGATTGTGCAGGTGATTGTAAACTTGATGCGCAATGCCGTGGAGGCTATTGGGATAGAAAAGTCGGGACGAATCAGGTTGTCTGCTTCGCTCGATAGAC
>CAMTPD010000060.1 GCA_947074265.1 uncultured Porphyromonadaceae bacterium | reverse complement strand
AACGGATACCAGGTAACATGGGTATTCGGGCATTTGTGCACCCTAAAAGAACCACACGACTATACTTCGGAGTGGAAATATTGGAATGTCAGATACCTCCCCATGATTCCCGATCGTTTCGGCATCAAACTCATGCAAGACAAAGGAGTTGAAAAGCAATTCAACACCATCGAATCACTCATTTCTAAGGCAGAAGCAGTCATCAACTGCGGTGATGCCGGCCAAGAAGGAGAGCTTATTCAACGTTGGGTAATGCAAAAAGCCGGATGCAAATGTCCGGTATACCGTTTGTGGATCTCTTCACTTACCGAAGAGGCGATACGCGAAGGTTTTCAGAAACTACGCGACCAGTCGGAATTTGACAAACTATACCAAGCGGGATTGTCTCGTGCCATCGGCGACTGGCTGTTGGGAATGAACGGTACACGTCTGTATACGTTGCTTTACGGAAAAGACAAACAAGTACTTTCCATTGGTCGTGTACAAACGCCTACCCTTGCCCTGATTGTAAGACGTCAGCACGAAATCGAAAACTTCAAGCCCGAAGCATACTGGGAGTTGAAGACCGTATATCGCAAAACAACCTTCTCGGCTACAAAAGGTAAATTTACCAATCAGGAAGACGGTGCTAAAGCATTGGAGGAAATCAAAGACAGTGAATTTACCATCACCGACACCTCTATCAAAAAAGGAACAGAGGCCCCTCCCCGACTATTCGACCTTACCTCTCTACAGGTAGAATGCAATAAAAAGTTTAGCTTCTCGGCCGATGAGACACTCAAACTTATTCAGTCGCTTTACGAAAAGAAGCTTACAACCTATCCACGTGTAGATACAACCTTCTTGAGTGACGACATTTATCCGAAAATACCGGGCATTATGCGCGGACTAAAGGATTATGCAGCCCTGACCGAACCTGTATTAAAAGCGAAAATAAAGAAGTCGAAGAAAGTATTCGACAACAGCAAGGTTACCGATCACCATGCAATCATCCCAACCGGCACTTATGCCAACAACATGAGCATGGACGAACGCAAAGTGTATGAATTAATTACGAAACGATTCATTGCGGCGTTCTATCCCGATTGTAAAATATCTACCACGACCGTACTGGGCGAAGCTGCCGAAATACCGTTCAAAGTAACGGGCAAGCAGATTCTTGATCCGGGCTGGCGCGTCGTGTTTGCAAAAGAAGTAGACAACAGCGAAAAGGAAGAAGAAACGGACGAAAGCGAAGGTATCTTGCCAAACTTTGAAAAAGGAGAAAGCGGTCCGCACGAACCGGCACTGAACGAAAAGTGGACACAACCGCCCAAATACTATACCGAAGCAACGCTTTTGCGTGCAATGGAAACAGCCGGCAAGCTTGTCGACAACGAAGAACTGCGCGATGCGATGAAAGAAAACGGTATCGGTCGCCCATCTACCCGTGCGGCAATCATCGAAACCCTTTTCAAGCGTAAGTACATCAAGAAAGAACGTAAAAGTCTTACCGCTACCGAAACCGGCATCGAACTGATCAATACCATTCGCGAAGAATTGTTGAAGTCGGCCGAACTCACCGGTATTTGGGAAAGTAAACTGCGCCAGATAGAACGCGGAACGTACGAAGCAAAAGTGTTTCTTGACGAACTCAAAGAGATGGTCGTAAACATTGTACGCAACGAACTCAATCCGCCCAAACAACCGGCAGCAATCATCTGCCCGAAGTGTAGCAAAGGAAAGATCTTGAAAGGTAAATCAGCCTACGGTTGTAGCAACTGGAAGGAAGGGTGCGACTTCCGTCTTTCGTTCGACGAACACGGCGACAACCTTACACATGCTCAGCTGCAAAGCATTGTCAATTCAAAAAAGTAACCGATTATGATCAATAACAACGAAGAATTGTTCCCTCTTGTAGATGAAGAGGGAAACGTAACGGGAAGCGCAACACGCCAAACTTGCCACAACGGATGCAAACTGTTACATCCGGTTGTACATCTGCATGTATTCAATGAATGGGGCGAATTGTTTTTGCAAAAGCGACCTATGCACAAAGACATTCAGCCGGGCAAATGGGATACTGCCGTAGGCGGTCACGTCGACTTTGGCGAAACTCCCGACGTTGCCCTTGTACGCGAAAGCAGCGAAGAACTTGGCATTGCCGGTTTTACACCCACCTTTGTAGCACGTTATGTGTTTGAATCGGAGATCGAAAAAGAACTCGTCTACATCTACAAAACCGTATACACAGAAACAATCTGTCCCGACGCAGAAGAGCTAGACGGCGGACGCTTCTGGTCTATCGAAGAGATTGACGCCATGATAGGCAAAGAAGTCTTCACGCCCAACTTCGAAAAAGAATTCATCCGCTTTAGAACCGCCCTTCTCGATTAAGGGCGCTACTTCAACGTAAGTTCTACAAGTATAGGGTTGTCTGTCTCTGAGACTGATGGCAAGAAAGCTTGTGCCTCTTCGGCTTGCACTTCCACGTAAACTTTATCTCCGTAAGTAAGCTTAGGCCATACCACTACTTCTGTTCCTTCTATTTCCATTGGAATCCCTGCTACTCCGCCGTCTTTTCCAATCGCAGATCTGTAGAGCAGTTTGGAAGTCTTCATATCCCAAACGTCGTGATACTTCTTTTCCCCGTAAGAGAAAGTTATGAATAATCTATCTCCCGCAAACTGTCCGTATTTATTCATTATATAGCTTCCCCTATCTCTTTTATAAACATCATACGTCTCGTATGCATCTATTGGAGTCTTATAATCCCCACTACTCAACACCAGAAAAGGAACATCTTTTTCGCTCGTTACACAGAAAAGGGTATCGTTAAACGGTGAGTCTTGAAAGTAACACTTGCCTTCATTTTCAAACATTGTATTAAACATAAGTATAAAGTTCGATTTTAGAGGATCATTAGTCAGTCCTTGCCTCAACAGGTTAAAGTCTTTATCGTAGATAGCAATACCGGGACAAGACTTTATCAACGGGCCATAACTTACCGCATAATTACCATCGGCTAACTGAGAGACACTTCCTATCGAATCGTTCTTAACAGAGGAAATAAGCTTACCCTGAGGCGAGTACTTCAATAGAGCCTTACGATCCGGATCATACACCAGTGCATTACCATCGTTATCAGCAGAAGCAATCCTTATATAAGTGTATTCCTCGGGGCCATTCCCTTTTCGATCTATCTTCGAAAGTAATTTACCGGTTGCTTTATCCACGTAATAGAGTCGGTCCGATTCATTGAAGATCAAAACTTTTTCAGGGTTACCAATCAGATTAATCGACGAAAGCAGAAAGTCGTCAGTCGTTTCCAATGGAAGCACTTGTGTTATGTCGAACAGATCATTCAAACGAATTGCATCGGTGGTCTGTCCGATACTAGCTCCCAAATCAATCGTCGTGCAAATAGATTCGCCTACTGGTTGTGTACACGACACACAGCAACAAAGAGATGCCGCAGCAGATAAAAGAAAGTTTTTCATATACTATTAAACTTTAGATTCAATCAATTATTACCTCTTTTGACACATTAAATAAGACTGAATAATACAACGGTCAAGATCCCTTATTACTGGAATTAAACCTTGCGAGCCAAGGGTTTCATCTTTGTGCCTAGGCCCGCAAAGACTGTAGCCCAAGGGGTACCATCTTTGCGCCCCGGGGCACAAGGTTTAACCCTCGCAGACTTTCGTCTTAAAGCATACAACAGCAGCCGGCATCGTTCGTGATATTAGCAGTTAGTCTAAACTAAAAACAGATCGAAAAAAGGTGTTTATTATTCTCCAAATGTGTGCTTTCACTAAAGAATTGTTTCAAATATAGGTAAAAATGGCAAAGCTCATCAACATTTGTTTATCTAATTCACATGAGATGAGCCTATATAAACGAAAAGCAGCCTCAATCTCTTTGTAGAGACGAGGCTGCCTTTGTATTGTATCGTTATCGTATCAGGGATTATTTACCTGCGATTTCTTTGATGATCGCAATAATCTCTTTACCTAACTCTTCTGCTTCTTGCATCGAGTGCGCTTCGGAGTAGATACGGATAATTGGTTCGGTATTTGATTTTCTCAAGTGTACCCACTTCTCTGGGAAGTCGATCTTTACGCCATCGATATCAGTGATGTCGTTTCCGGCAAAGCGTTCTTTCACTTTTACAAGGATTGCATCTACGTCGATGTCTGGAGTAAGTTCGATTTTTTGTTCTGAGATAAAGTATGCAGGATATGTTGCACGCAACGCACTACCGCTTAGTTTTTTCTTTGCCAAGTGTGTAAGGAACAAAGCGATTCCTACCAATGCATCGCGACCGTAGTGACTTGCAGGATAGATTACTCCACCGTTGCCTTCACCACCAAACACTGCATTTGTTTCTTTCATCTTTGTTACTACGTTTACCTCTCCTACCGCAGCTGCGCTATAATCGCAACCATGCATACGAGTTACATCACGTAATGCACGACTTGAGCTTAAGTTGGAAACCGTATTACCTGGAGTATGAGAAAGAATGTAGTCACCGATTGCAACCAATGTATATTCTTCGCCAAACATTTCGCCGTTTTCACATACAATAGCCAAACGGTCTACGTCTGGATCTACCACAAAACCTACGTCTGCCTTTGCTTCTTTAATCAAAGAAGAAATCTCAGTAAGGTGCTCTGGTAGTGGCTCCGGATTGTGTGCAAAGTTTCCGTGTGGTGCACAGTGTAGCTTCAATACTTCTTTTACGCCTAATGCTTTAAGCAATTCAGGAAGTACGATGCCGCCAACAGAGTTTACACAATCTATCGCAACCTTGAAGTTTGCCGCTTTAATTGCTGCAACGTCTACAAGATCAAGATTCAATACACTCTCGATGTGTTTTGCCAAATACGACTGATCTTCGATTACTTTACCAAGATCGTCTACACCTGCAAACTCAAATTCTTCTGCTTCAGCAATGCGAAGAACTTCTTCTCCTTGCGCAGCATTCAAGAATTCGCCTTTCTCGTTAAGCAACTTAAGTGCGTTCCATTGTTTCGGATTGTGACTTGCTGTAAGGATAATACCTCCACAAGCTTCTTCCATTGCAACAGCAATTTCTGTAGTTGGTGTTGTAGCCAAATCGATATCAACTACATCAAAGCCGATACCTGTAAGCGTACCTAATACGATATGCTTTACCATTGGTCCCGAAATGCGGGCATCACGACCTACAACAATCTTATTGCTTGTTGCTGTTGTGTTTTTCTTAATGAATGTTGCGTATGCTGCAACAAACTTTACAATATCCAAGGGGTTAAGACCATCTCCCGGTTTACCACCGATTGTACCACGGATACCTGAAATAGATTTGATCAACGTCATCTTTTAGTCAAATTGATATTTTAAAAAGCCATAATAAACAGGCGTAATATTTTGCTGATCTGCTTGCAAACCAAACTTGCCCGGAATGATAAGTTTTACTTTTGCGCCATCACCTACCGACTCTAACGGTATACCGAAGCCTTCGCATGCATCAATATTTCCGTAGTTTTGTTGGTACTCGATTGTAGATGGTTGCAATCCCGGACGCATGTTTGAATATTTGATTGTATCACTTGTAGAGAAATAGATAAGATCTCTTAAGCGAACATATACAGACTGTCCTTTCTTAGCACGTGTACCATTACCTGAATCGATTACATTCATATAAATTCCCGATGGCAACTTTACAAATTCTTTTTCTGCAAAAACGCTATCGGAAGGATACTCGTCAAGAACAGTAATGCCTTCACTTTTGATAAAACGGTCTATTGCTTTGTCTTGTTTCTTTAGTTTCTCTGCATATGTTTCTGTATTATCACACGAAAAATAGGTCGAAAACAAACCAAGCAACGCTATAAGATAAAAACCTCTTTTCATAATTTTGTTTCTCATTTGTGACAAAAATAAGCATTCTCGCTTAATAACCTCAAATTAATCTTCTATTTTAATACCGAGTGAAGCATAAAATTCAGGCAATGCTTTTTCGAAAAGCTCTCGAGCTTCATCTAGTGTGCCAAAAAACTCTCCACCCGAAGCATTTTTGTGTCCGCCTCCGTTAAAGTATCTAGCGGCAAAAAGATTACAAGGAAAGTCACCCACCGAACGCAACGAAACTTTTACATAGTCTTCGTCGCGGCGTAAAAACACCGAGAAGTTTATGCCTTCAATGCTCAATGGAATATTTACAAAGCCTTCTGTATCTCCGCTTTTATAATCGTAGCGATTCAATTCGTCCATACTTAAACAGATCAATGAAGCGCCATACTTTTTGTACACTTTCATCTTCTGAGAAAGGGTATAACCCATTAGACGAACACGCCCTTCCGAATACGTATGATTGACACGACGATAGATATCATCCTTGTCTACGCCGAGTTTCAGCAATTCATATACAATTAAATAAATCTCAGGATTGTTTGAGTTATAAGAGAATGCGCCGGTATCGGTCATCATTCCGGTATAAATACATTGTGCCATTTCTAGATCCATCATGTCAAAGTCGCCCAAACGGCAAATAAGACGGAAGATCAGTTCACTTGTAGATGAGATTTGCGGATGCGATACGATTACTTTAAACATTTCGTCCGGATCAAGGTGATGATCTATCAAAACCTTTCTACCCTGAGCTCCAATAATGTAAGGCGCAAGCTTCTCTACACGTTTTGGCGTATTAAAATCAAGACAGAAGATTACATCTGCCTCTTCAATCAATTGAACGGCAAACTCAGGATGATGCTCAAAAATAGTAATATCTTTGGCTCCCGGCATCCACTTTAGAAACGAAGGAAAGTCGTTGGGAACAACCACCGAAATGCGCTCCTTGTCAAAACAGTTTAAGAAATTATATAATCCCAGCGATGAGCCCAATGCATCTCCGTCCGGACTTACATGGGTTACGATTGTAAAACGCTGACCTTTCTCAATATACTTTTTTATCCTTTGGATATTCTCTTCTGCAATTACTTTACTCAACATAAATTCATCTTTTGCGTAGGCTCAAAGATAATACAAATAGTTTGCTTAGCAGAAAAGATCTTAGCTTTTTGTATTTGAGAAGTGCAAAACCACTAAACAATAGCATATACAATGCAAACACTTCATATTCAGATAATGTAATTTTAATCTCGGCATAGGGAAGTTCGAATATACTGTTTGTTAGAAAGACTATTGCTTGCATTAGCAGATGGATTGCTTTGGACAAAATCAACGCAACTCCGAGCACAAAACTCAAAAGCAACCAAATAAGCAATAAAGGAATCAACAGCGTTACCAATGGGATTAAACAAAGATTCGCGGGAAGAAAGTAAAGCGGAAAAACTCCAAAGTAATAAAGTGTAAGCGGCAATGTTGCTAGCTGGGC
>CAMTPD010000059.1 GCA_947074265.1 uncultured Porphyromonadaceae bacterium | reverse complement strand
GGCTGCACGTGTCAGAGGAGCTGAAGCTATGGGAACCCCAAACTCCAACTGGAGTTCTCAGCTCTCTACACCGAGAGATGGTTTCGAAGCTAGTATTGTTGAGTTTACAAACCTAAGAAGCGACAAACCAACCAAAAGAACACTCTACAAACCAAGTGAAAACTCAGCTATCACATCACTTCAACTACATTGGGATGCCGATCGTTTGATCTTTACATCTCAAGACGATAAACGTCGTTGGCAAGTTTTTGAGATGAATACCAACGGGGATAACGTTAAGCAGGCGATTATTCCTGAAGATGAAGATGTTGAGCTCTTTGACGCATCATATCTACCAGATGGTAATTTCATCGTTAATACAAATCTTGGGTATCAAGGTGTACCATGTATCGATGGTGATGACCCTGTCGCAAACTCTGCGCTCTACAATCCCAAAACAAAAGAGATGCGCCGTCTTTGCTTCGATCAGGAAAACAACTGGAATCCGTCTGTGATGAACAACGGAAAAGTAATGTATACTCGCTGGGAATATACCGATTTGATGCATTATTACTCACGCATGGTATTTACTATGAATCCGGATGGTACCGAGCAAAAGGCTCTGTATGGTAGCGGTTCATATTTTCCGAATGCAACATTCGACATGCAGCCGTTACCAGGAGGAGCCAGTACATTTATCGGTATAGTTTCCGGACATCACGGTGTAGTACATAGTGGCAGACTGATGATTTTCGACCCTGCAAAATCACGCAAAGAAGAAAAGGGCATGTTGCAAGAGATCCCATTTTCTCAACGTCCTATCATCCCGATTGTCAAAGATGAGCTCGTAAATGGAGTTTGGCCTCAGTTTGCCAAGCCATTCCCAATCAACGACAGCTATTTTATTGTCACATCTAAACCAACACCAAGCTCTCTATGGGGTATTTATCTTGTCGACATTTACGACAATATGGTACTTCTGGCTGAAACAGAAGGTGATGGTTACACCTCTCCTATTCCGGTAAAGAAACGCGTAACTCCTCCTTCAATACCAAGCAAGGTTGACTTAAGTAAAAATACATCAACCGTATTTATCCAAGATATCTATGAAGGAGAAGGACTCGTTGGCGTACCTCGTGGTACGGTAAAAAAACTACGCATCCTTACATACGAGTTTGCATATCTTTCTTCTCCATCCAACCACTTGGCTCAAGGTATCCAATCAGGTTGGGATATCAAGCGAGAACTTGGAGAAGTAGATGTAGAAAGTGACGGTTCGGTTATATTCACGATTCCGGCCAATACGCCAATCTCCTTGCAACCACTCGACAGTGAAGGTCGTGCGATTCAACTTATGCGCTCGTGGCTTACAGGTATGCCCGGAGAAGTAGTATCGTGCGTGGGGTGTCATGAAGATCAAAACAGTATCGCGATACCGAAACGTGTAATTGCTTCTCAACAACAACCCAAAGCAATCACGCCACCAAAAGACGGCGTACGCTCATTTACGTTCGAACTGGAGATACAACCGATTTTAGATAGAGCCTGTGTAGCTTGTCACAATGGCGAAGGAAATGTTCCTCGTAACTTTACAGCCGGGCGTATCGATAGCCAATCTCCGCATCGCTACTCTATGAGTTACCTCGACTTCCACCCATACTTCTACCGCCAAGGGCCGGAGGCAGAAATGGCTGTTCTCAACCCATATGAATATGCAACCATGAACTCCGAAATGTTCCAAATTTTGGAAAACAACCATCATGGAGTACAACTAACAGATGACGAGATCAAGACACTTTACAAATGGCTCGACTTTAATGCACCATACAACGGTTCATTTATTGCAAATCCACACACCACAACATCCGGAGAGGTCGTGGATCAGAAGCTACGCCGCCGCCAATTGGCAGAAAAATATGCGGGTACTTATACGGCTGTAGACTGGGAGCAAGAGTTAACAGACTACGCAGCTTCGCTGAAAGCAAAGGGTAAAGTTACTCCTGTTATGCCGGAACAGAAAGCTGTTAAAACCGTAAAAACACCAACCGTAAAAGGCTGGCCATTCTCTACAGAGAAAGCCAAAGCAATGGTTGCAGACAAACAACCTCGAATTGTAGACCTTGGAGACGGACAACAAATTACATTTGTATATGTGCCTGCCGGTAACTTTGTAGCCGGAGGAGACGGTAAAGCACAAACAAAAGCACCTTACAAAGCATCTATCAAAAAAGGATTTTGGATGAGTGAAACCGAAATCACAAATGCTCAAATGAAAGCATTGATTCCGACACACGATAGCCGTTACGTTGGTCAGTTCTGGAAAGATCATACAACCCCTGGATATGATGTACGTGGAGATGAACTTTCGGCCACAAAGGTTAGCTACATTCAAGCCGAAAAGTATGCACAATTACTCGGTGAAAAAACCGGATTTAATGTAATGTTACCAACTGAAGAACAATGGGAATGGGCAGCACGTGCCGGCTCACCGGATGACTTCTGGTTTGGTAATACCAATACAGACTTTACAACTTATGAAAATCTAGCCGATACACAACTTTCCAAAATGGCTGTATCGGGGATAGATCCTCAACCAATGGATTCATCAAGTTATTATTACAAATACTTGAATTACATACCAAAGCATGAAGACCTCAATGACGGAAACATGCTGGTTACAGCTCCGGCACAGTATCAAGCCAATCCATGGGGACTGTACGACATGCACGGAAATGTTGCCGAATGGACTCGTAGCGATTTTGAACGATCAAGCGACCCATCGATGGTAACAGCCGATAAAGTAGTTCGCGGAGGTTCGTGGTATGAGCGCACCCATCGAGCAGCAGTAGCTGTACGACGCAACTTCTTGCCATGGCAAGCACCGTGGAATGTCGGTATGCGTTTAATCATCGAAGATTAATAGCTGTATAACTTTACATAAAAGCGGTTGTCTTTCCATAAAAAGTAAGACAACCGCTTTTATTTTTAATCATGCCCGGGCATTATCTCAGCGGACAATTATCGGGTGGTCTTAACTTCGGACAGCGTCCTAGAATGAGACCAAGAAGTGCCCAGATGAATTCGAGTAACGATTTAATTTTCTTCATTTTGTATTACTTATAAGGTTTATATTACGCCCCACAGGCTACACATACGAGTTCTTTTCGAGTATCTTCAACAATCAATTTTTCGTCGCTCATAATTGCCCTAATATCTTGCTCTATCGCAATGAGCAGTTTTTTATAGCGAACACGGTCGTCGCCGTTGACTTCACAGATATAAGCACTGTAGGCTATTTCTTGCGCAAATGCAGCAGGCTGATACGATAGTGCGGCTGCTCTGGAATACTGTGCGCGCAACAATCGCCCATAGTCCATAAAACTGTCGGTTGGCGAGCTATAACGACGAAAGCTCAATCCGCGCTTGGTTAGCGCACTCTTTCCACCGTGCCAATAATTATTGGGCTTACCACAGGCTATGATACCAAAATAATTGTGATTTGCAGTTGAGATTCCACTTTCTCCCCAACCCGACTCGATTGCGGCTTGCGCTAGAATTACCGATACATTCAGATCAAAGGCCTTTGCGGCTTCGGAAGCAGCCTCGAAAAACTGCACTACAAATTTCACTTTTTTATTCACGAACGGATTTTTATTTAGCATATTCAATACACAGTATTAGATTAATCAATTGAATGTGGCTTGTCACACTCTTCCATTTTCCCGATGCTCTCGATGAGTTCAAACTTCGCTTGGTCACGAATAGAGAGCATCGACAGGCTAGGTCGGTATACCAGACCGGGACGTTTCATCATGTGCACTTTAAACTCCTCCTCGGTTGCCGCGCCCGTACTACCTGCTGTGAGTTGAAAATTCCCCAGTCCGTCTATCACCACCGTCTCTCCTCTGAGCAGTGCTTTTTTGATGATCTGAACCATTCCGCAAATCACAAGTCTCACATCGCCCTCACTGGCCGTGCTCATTTCGCTAATATCCGAACACATTTGTTCCAGCATGTATTTTCCGGCCGATTTTGTTGCGCCGTACACAAGTTTCGAATCTGCGGCCGCATCCTTGTGCATGTTTTTGCGCCACACTGTTTTGTACTTTAATGCCATACGCTTTGTTTTGCTTTAGAAGTTGATACTCAAATTATTTCAATTGATCAGCAAATTCGTTAGATCGCTATTTTCTGATCACAATTCGAAGATACCACCTCAACATCGCAGTATATCCGCCAACATGCGCCATCGTGCGTCAACGTGTGCATTATGCCGTGAACCCCTCTTTTTTATAGCAAAAACAATGTTTGTAGAGTAACTAAAAAAAACAAATCGTTTTCATTGAAGACGCGAAACAGTTTTCGTCGAAGACGTAAAACCATCTTCAATGAAAACGATTACTCAAAGATATACGCATAAGAAAAACAAAGCCATAAACTCCTAATTATCTACATTTTACCACTACAAACACTTGCTTTTACGATCTGCTTTATGTATATTTAAGAGATAAAATACAGGATAAGAAAGTCCGGACAAAACGAATAAATCATGAAAAATACTACATCCCTGTTCACATGTCGCAGCTATACTTTTCAGGAATTGGCCATGCTTTACAGTCCTCATGCCACACCTCAAACAGCCTCTAAGACACTAAGCAAGTGGATTCGCGAAGCCCGAGGACTACGCGAAGCACTTGAAGAAAAAGGATGGAAACCACAGCGCAAGCTACTCTCGCCTGTGCTCGTATCCTGTATTATATCCTTTCTGGGAGAACCTTGAACCACGACGTATTTTCCGCTTCGTCGCACCCTTCGGCCTCGTACCGATTGGTCTCCGGATCAAACTTGATGGTACATGAATCCGGAGTACCAAGTTCGCACCATCTGATTTTTTCGAATATAATTTTCACCGATTGTCCGTGGTTGCCCTTCGCATCGAAATCGCGATACACGATGATACCGTAATCGACATGGTTGTAGAAGTGCGACGACCCCATCACGTCGTAAAGTGTAGGAATACGATGCACCGGCAAGTCGAATTTATTCATCTTCCTTACTTCTATTTTTCGCGGGTGAGCCACCACAAAGATGAGAATATTGAGCTCTTGAGCCAAGCGATGCAGCTTCTTCAGGGCATCGTTGATTTGTTCGGTTTCGGGCATGCCGGGCGTATGGGCAAACTCCAATACGTTGAACGGATCTATCGAAACCATCTTGATTCCACGGTATTTGACAAGCCAGGTAATCGCGGCGATGATATCGTCGAGCTTGCATACCTCGGGCGAAATAAACGAATACGAGTCTGCCACTTCGTCGAAGGCCTCCATACACTCTTCTTCACTCATGCAATCGGGCGAAAAGCGACAGCCGGTCATCATGGCTACCAGTTTGCCGATGTGATGCTCCACCGGGTTGTTTTCGGGACTATACACGGCCGCCTTCCAGTCGTGCTTACGATTGAGCAACATCATCACAAAGTCGAGAAAACCGGATTTGCCGTGTCCCGGAATACCCGTAATCAAAGCCAAAGCCCCGGTGCGCCAACGCACGATACTGTCGAGCGGTTCAAAATCCGTCTCAATGCCCACCATTCCACCATATCGGAAATAGTTTAGAAACTCGGCTCTGCCAAGTCGCATATCGGTAACGAAGGGGCACACAGGTTCTTGTTTTCGTGCTCTGAGCACAGCCTCGCGCAAGGCATCGGCTCCGGCGGTAATCAGAAGTTCGTTGGCATCTTTTACGGCATCAAACTTCACCACGTCGCATCGCTCGCTGCTCCACATCCCGATCAGCGTATCGCGCAATTCAAAACCTTTTACATCATTGTCGGTCGCTAAAACAAACCGCTCTACGGCAGCCAGCTCCTGCTGATGACGCTCGGCCCACTCCTGCTGCGAACCACCCGCTCCGCAAGGAGGCGAAATCACGCCCGACATACCCGCTTGCACGGTAGCCAGCACATCCATCTCGCCCTCCACTACTACGAGCGTTGTGGCACGGTCGATGGCCGGGGCATTGTATGCGATCTTGGGGGCTTCTTTCACGGCAAAGAAAAACGACTTCTCGTGCAAACGTCGGAATTTGATATTTACCTCCAACCCTTTGTGCTTGTACACAAAACCGATAGCCTCGGTCCTGTCGCCACAGGTAATACTGAAGATACCCATCGACAGGGCCGTTTCGAGACTGATCCCTCTGCTTTGCAACCATTGAATGGCTGTATCACTCAGCGTGCGCTGGTGGAGCGGATACTTGCGCATCACTTCCTGATGACAATCTTCCGGTGTGCGCTCTATAGGAGACGCAACCGGTGTGGCGGGTATGTATACCACAGAAGTTTTGTCGGTATGTGCATTTGCCAATCTGCACCAAGCATTGCAATGATGACAATAGCCACTCCTGGTGTCATTGTGCCAAGAGAGCGTCTTGGCTTTTTTATTTTTCCTGCTCATGCTACACTCGGGGCAGTGATAAAGCTTCTTGCCGCGTCCTCGCTGGTTGATTGCGACGTCGTATACGTTTCCCGAATCTTTGAATTGAATTTGTGCCATGATTTGTAACTGATTTTATGGTTTTTGAGAATCTTGATTTCTGATTTTTTGCTATACATGTAGAAACGTATCTTCCTTTCAATACGTTTATATATGTATATATAAGGGTTGAAAACTTCACTTCGTACGGTTTTCATACGCATCGTCATTGTCTCTCTTTCGAGTCAAAAAATTAGGATGCTGACGTGATTTTTTCACTTCCGCTTCGTTTCTACCACCAAGATCGGTGTACGGTTTTCGTACCTTAGCGTTCGATTTTCGTACGTTTACGTCGTGTTTTCGTACCTTAACGCACGTTTTTCGTACGTTAATTGTATGTTTTGAGCGAGAGGAGATCGGTTTTTCCGACTTTCTCAATGCTAAATTTACGGCCGAATTATCCTCCGGATTGGTTACAAAAGAGATCGACTGATCTGAGAATAGCAACCCACACCGACGCATGCGCAACCACTTTCGTTCGTGCAACGACTCCAGTGACAGGTCGTTGCTGTTGGTAAGCAAACGAAGCATGTTTATATCCACTTTGTCCAGTCGCACCGGTAGGCAATTGTTGTTGATCCATTGATGATACAATCCGATTAGTAGCAGCTTTTCGGGACGTGGAAGCTTAGCAAACTCATTGAGCATTAGAAAAGGCAAGCTGTAGCTCTTCATGGTAATTGATTAAATTTATACATTTTATTAGTTAAATAATGAAACACAAAGGTATGTGCGTAGGTGAGCGAATGCAAATTTGACGCTGCAATGCTTTCTTGATAAAACAGGCTGATTTCAGGGGGTCTTATGGTTAGAAGAAGTTAGAGTATTTCAAGAAATAACGATATATAGCA
>CAMTPD010000058.1 GCA_947074265.1 uncultured Porphyromonadaceae bacterium | reverse complement strand
GTACGTCGCACATAAGATATTGGTGTGTCATTAAAGTCTCCGCAAACGACAACATAATCACCTTTTGCCTTTTGAATTTCTTTCGAAATCACTTCCGCTTGATGAGCCCTCTGCCTGAAGGCAGGACCTAACCGACCATGTAACCTCGACTTTAATTCATCAAACATATTCGAGTTTAAACTTTTCAAAAAAGACTCATAATCCTCCCTATCTTGCAGTGTCAATTTAAAAGACTCCAAATGATTATTGATCAGTGTTACTTTCTTCCCTTTTACATCTAATTCGAAAACACCTGATAAGTTATATGCACTATCATATTTTACTTTTCGAGCACTGCGAATTGGATACTTGGAAAACACTGCAATTCCAATAAGATCATTACCTGCCGAAGGTGATGACAGAACTTTAAAATAAGGATACATTTTAAGTGCATTTTTGATATCTGCTTGTTTTAAATGCGACCCTTTTAATGGTCCCCAATACTCTTGCAAACAAACAATATCTGCATCACTTTTTGCGATATATTCTAAAATTGGATTCTGCTTTTGTGAAGTATGATCTTTGTATGCAAAACTCATTACGTTATAAGAAAGCACCTTTATATGAGGATCTGGTATCGTTTTTGTTTTTAAATGTAATGGGAAATAGATTTGTAAAGCATTTATAGACAACAAAAAGCCGGCTAAAGGAATTAAAAGCATATTCCATTTTCTAAAGAACAACCAATATCCTAGAAAACAAAAATTAATCAGTACAAGAATAGGAAAAGCCAATCCAAAATAAGAAAAGATTAGCATTGAATTAGGAGAAACTCTATCTGAAAATGCAGAAGCTGTAAGCAAAATAACAATGAAAATGTTTGCTGCTGCAATCATTGATTGAAATAAAACTCGTAGTAATTTCATAACCTTTATTTTTTGCTTGCATCAAAGAGTTTTTTTCGCTCTTCTGTTGTCAAACTATCGTAACCAGACTTTTTTAGTTTATCTAGAATACGATCTACTTCTTCACTTTCATCTCGTTTTCGAGTATTATACTCAAGATCTGTCTCGTTACGTCGGTATGTAACTTTCATCTTAGGTCTAGGCTTAAACAAATTCGCTATTTTATCCAAAATACGATTTAGCCATACAGTTTTATCATGTCCTCTTTGCATCCGATTTGCAAAATAAATTCCAAACAAAGCACCTCCAATATGAGCAATATGACCTCCAGCATTTGACGATGTTAGCATAATTAAGTCTAACAATACGGTGAATAATGCTAAATAAATCAGTTTTATTCGACCTATTAAGAATAAAGAGATCTCATAATCACGCTTATAAAATGCAACCGCAAAAACAATCGCCATAACGGAAGCAGACGCCCCCATCAAGGAACTATTTTCAGCAATAGAAGCAAAATATGGAAAAATATTATACGCTAAGATAAATAAGAAAGCCCCTGATAATCCTCCTAAAATATATACTCCTACAAATTGCCTTGGTGTAAAGAAATACAGAAAAAGCTGTCCAAACCAATATAACCAAAGCATATTAAACAAAATATGCCATACATCATAATGAGCAAACATATATGTAAATATGGTCCATGGTCTTAAAGCCAATGCATGCAACGATGACGGTACTTCTAATACTTGAAGCAATGCTACCGCATCTAAATTAAAAAAACGTAGCAAATAAACTACCTATCCTTAAAACAATAAAAACGACCAAATTGACAATAATCAATTTGGTCACTATATTGTATCGATGAAACATCTTTTTATAATCAGTAAAAAAAGCGCCCATTATCTCTATCTTTTTTTTGCCAGTACTTGATCAAAATAAATCCGAACAACATACCTCCTAAGTGAGCAAAATGTGCAATATTATCACCTCCAAAGTTTCCAATACCAAGGAATAACTCCATTAGCCCGTATATAATCACAAAATATTTGGCTTTGATAGGAACTGGTATGAACATGAAGTATAATGGCACATTAGGGAAAAGCATTCCGAAAGCAAGCAAAATTCCGAATACTGCACCGGAAGCTCCAATTGTAACAAAATAGTTTAAGAATTCTGGTTTTGTCACAATATTATTCCCTCCCATATTGATCATCTCATAAGAGGAATGAATAACATCGCGAAGTGTAAATGCCCATACAGCTTCTTGAATAATTGCAGCACCAATTCCTGTAACTAAATAAAATGTCAGAAATCGCTTTGGGCCCCATACATTTTCTAAAACGCGACCAAACATATATACCGCGAACATATTAAAAAACAAATGAAACAACGATCCTGTATCGTGCAAAAACATATACGTTAACAGCTGGAACGCCTTAAAATCAGAAGCCTGAAAATAATGTAGTCCCAACAATTCAATTAGATTAATACCTATTTTTGGCAATGTCAAACTAGCCAACCAGAATATAATATTAACGATTATAATATTTTTCGTCACTACGGGTATACTAGATAAAAAGCCTGAAACCTGTCTGTTCATGATGTTTTACATTTTGCGCAAAGATAAAAGATATTTTCTTTTTGTTGATTGAATCAGCTATTTTAAAGAGCCTCAAAACTTTCTTTGCGGTTATAGGAACAATCTAGACCTCAAAATAGTTTATAAATAAAGAAAATATAGAAAATTTGAAAATAAAATCGATTAAACTTTCAGATTCTCAAAAAAATAAACATACATTTGAGTGCGAAATGCAGATAACCAAAGCGTTTCACACCATAAAGTCAAACTTTATTGTTTAACAAATACAAACATGTGTTACCATGAACAAGACTGAACTTATCAATGCAGTAGCTGAAGAATCAGGACTTACTAAAGTAGATTCAAAAAAAGCAGTTGAAGCCGTACTTAACGCTGTTACCAATGAGCTAAAAGACGGTGGAAAAGTTGCTCTTGTTGGTTTTGGAACTTTCTCAATTACTGAAAAAGGTGAAAGAAAAGGTATCAATCCTAAAACCAAAGAAGAAATTACAATCGCTGCTAAGAAGTCTGTTAAATTCAAAGCTGGTGCAGAACTTGCAGATGCCGTGAATAATTAACTATAGACACTTGCATTCTGAAAAGAGAAGCCACGAATTGCTTCTCTTTTTTTATACCCTTACGTCAAAACTATTATCTTTGCATATTAATAAATAACGAACCATTATTACGCAAAGAGATATGTTTATCGAACAACAACTTTCCGCTGCCGTAATTAACGCCATTAAGGCATTATACGACCAAGAGGTTACGGCGTCTCAGGTACAACTGCAAAAAACGAAAAAGGAGTTTAAAGGACACCTTACTCTTGTTGTATTCCCATTTTTGAGAATTTCGAAGAAATCTCCTGAACAAACAGCTCAGGAAATTGGTGAATACTTAAGCGCAAACGAATCATCGGTTGCAGACTTTAATGTAATCAAAGGGTTCCTAAACCTTACTATCTCTGCACAATCGTGGATCTCTCTTCTCAACGATATCAATACAGACGACCAATTCGGAACAAAACAAGCAACAGAAAACTCTGAGCTTGTAATGATCGAATACTCTTCACCGAACACAAATAAACCGCTACACTTAGGTCACGTACGTAACAATCTTCTTGGATTCAGTATTTCTGAAATCTTAAAAGCAAATGGTTACAACGTTGTCAAAACAAACATCGTAAACGACCGTGGAATCCATATTTGCAAATCAATGCTTGCATGGCAAAAGTGGGGCGAAGGTGCTACACCTGAAAGTACAGGCAAGAAAGGTGATCACCTTATTGGTGATTTCTACGTTTTGTTTGACAAACATTACAAACAAGAACTTGCAGCACTTCAAGAAAAAGGAATGACCAAGGAAGAAGCAGAAGCAAACTCTACTCTTATGGCAGAAGCGCGTGAAATGCTTCGCCAATGGGAAGCAGGAGACGAAGCGACAGTGGAACTTTGGAAAACGATGAACAATTGGGTTTATGCTGGTTTCGATCAAACCTACAAAAAGATGGGTGTAGACTTTGATAAGATCTACTACGAATCAGAAACCTATCTTGAAGGAAAAGGTAAAGTAATGGAAGGCCTTGAAAAAGGTATCTTCTTCAAAAAAGAAGACGGTTCTGTATGGGCTGATCTTACTGCTGAAGGGCTTGACCACAAACTTTTACTTCGTGGCGACGGTACTTCAGTATACATGACACAAGACATCGGTACTGCAAAACTTCGTTACGACGACTATGTCATCAATAAAATGGTATACGTAGTAGGTAACGAGCAAAACTACCACTTCCAAGTTTTATCTATTCTACTTGACAAGTTAGGATTTAAATGGGGTAAAGATCTTGTTCACTTCTCTTATGGTATGGTTGAACTTCCTGAAGGAAAAATGAAAAGCCGTGAAGGAACAGTAGTTGATGCCGATGACTTAATGAACGAAATGATCTCAACAGCACGTGAAACTTCTCAAGAGCTAGGAAAACTAGACGGTTGCACTGATGCTGAAGCTGAAAAAATTGCAACAACAGTTGGATTAGGAGCGTTGAAATATTTCATTTTGAAAGTAGACCCTCGTAAAAACATGACCTTCAACCCGAAAGAATCAATTGATTTCAACGGTAACACAGGTCCGTTTATTCAATATACACATGCTCGTATTTGCTCTGTATTACGTAAAGCTGCAGAACAAGGAATCGAACTAGCTGGCAAAACAATTCCGGCAGTAGAGATTTCTGAAAAAGAAGAAACACTGATTCAACTATTAGCAAACTTCGGAAGCGTAGTAGAAGAAGCTGGATCTCAATACTCACCGGCAATCATCGCAAACTATGTTTACGACTTGGTTAAAGAATACAACCAGTTCTACCATGACTTCTCTATCTTGAAAGAGGAGAATGCAGATCTTAAGTTGTTCCGTCTTATCCTGTCTAAAAACGTTGCCAAAGTTATCCGTACAGGTATGGCTCTTCTTGGCATCGAGGTTCCGGAAAGAATGTAAGCACTTATCAACACCTGTTGATAACTATAAAATCAAAAGAGAGTGTCCATTGGGCACTCTCTTTTTTATTGTCTTAAAATAAAAAAGGGCTGTTCTTTATATGATGAACAGCCCTTACTATATAATCTAAACGAATTATGCTTTTTTCTTTGTAGTCGCTCTCTTCTTCGCCGCCGGTTTAGCTGGCTCATTGACGATCTTCATACAATCTTCGAGCGATAACGATGCTGGCTCTGTATCTTTAGGAATCTTGAAATTCTTCTTCTGATATGAGATATAAGGACCAAATCGACCATTTAGAATTTGCAACTCCGGATCTTCATCAAAACTCTTAATAAACTTCTCGCTATCTGCTTTTCGTTTTGCTTCGATCAAGGCAATTGCTTCATCCAATGTAATTGAAAGCGGATCCAACCCTTTCGGTATTGACACAAACTTTGCATCATGTCTGATAAAAGGACCGAAACGACCAATTGCGGCTACTACTACTTTTCCTTCAAACTCACCCACAGTACGAGGCAAATCAAATAATTTCAAAGCCTCTTCGAGCGTAATCGTTTCTATAGACTGACCTTTAAGCAACGTTGCAAACTTCGGTTTATCCTCTTTTTCCTTTTCTTTACGAGCCTTTTCGGCAGCTTTCAATGCAGCTTTTTCTTCTTTTGAAAGTTTTGCTTTTGCAGCCTTCTCTTCTTTCGTTTCTTTCTCTTTCGGAGGAGCTGCAACACCAATCTGTACAACCGGGCCAAAACGTCCGATCTTAACAAACACAGGCTTTCCGCTTACAGGATCAATACCTAATTCTCTCTCCCCTACTCGGTATTCGGTTTTCAAAGCTTCTGCTTCTTTTACCATCGGATGGAAAACTTTGTAGAACTTTGCAATTGCGTCTGTCCACTCTAGATCTCCATCGGCAATCGTATCAAATTCTTTTTCTACGCTTGCCGTAAAATTATATTCAAGAATATTTGGGAAAACCTCAGTCAAATAGTCGTTAACAACCGTTCCGATATCTGTCGGCATCAATTTTCCTTTATCTGCTCCTACAGTTTCTGTTTTTACCGTTTCTTTTACCTTATTTGCTTTTAAGGTGATAACAGTATATTCGCGATCAATACCTTCTTTATCTCCTTTTATTACATACTCACGATTTTGGATCGTTTGTATTGTAGGAGCATAAGTAGACGGACGTCCGATACCCAACTCTTCTAGTCGGCGCACGAGACTCGCCTCAGTATATCTAGGCGGACGTTGCGTAAAACGCTCCGTCGCATTCATGTCTTTCAATGCCAATTTATCGTGAATAGAAACCGGAGGTAGCAATCCGTTTTCGCCATCTCCATCCGAGTCATCATCGGTACTTTCACGATATACATTTAAAAATCCAGGGAATTTAAGCACTTCTCCAACAGCAGCAAATCGAAAGCTACTATCTGAGATCGAAACCGAAATCGTAGTACGTTCCAATTCTGCATCTGCCATTTGAGATGCGATTGTACGCTTACGAATTAAATCATACAGTTTCTTTTCTTGAGCAGAACCTGTTATTTGCTCGTTTTCAATATAGGTAGGACGAATTGCTTCGTGAGCCTCTTGTGCTCCTTTGCTTTTCGTATGATATTTTCTGGTTTTATGATACTCTTTACCATAAGTCTCAACGATCAACTTCTTAGCCGAGTTTAAAGCCAAATCAGATAGATTTACCGAGTCGGTACGCATATAGGTGATTAATCCCGATTCATACAATCGCTGAGCAATCATCATTGTTTGCGAAACAGAGTAACCTAATTTACGGGCAGCCTCCTGCTGAAGAGTAGATGTTGTAAATGGTGCAGCCGGCGATTTCTTTACCGGTTTTTTCGAAATATCATCAATTTCAAACGCTGCCGCCTTGCAAGCTTCCAAAAGCTTAAGGGCCTCCTCTTTGGTCTTTAGTCGTTTTGTAAGTTCTGCTTTTAGCACAGTAGTTCCATCAGGCAGAATAAAGTTGGCAACAACGCGGTAAGAAGCTTCCGATACAAAATGATTGATTTCGCGTTCTCGCTCTACAATAAGACGCACAGCAACCGATTGCACACGACCGGCCGAAAGTCCCATTTTAATCTTTTTCCAAAGTATCGGAGAAAGTTCAAAACCAACAATACGGTCCAATACACGACGAGCTTGCTGAGCGTTGACAAGATTGATATCTATATCACGCGGATTTTCGATTGCATGTAAAATGGCGTTTTTCGTAATCTCATGAAAAACGATCCGCTTTGTATTTTCTTTTTTCAAGCCCAATACTTCCGAAAGGTGCCACGATATCGCTTCTCCCTCCCGGTCTTCATCGGATGCCAACCATACCATATCGGCTTTCTTCGAGATCGGAAGAGCACACGTCTGAACTCCAGTCACTCCGGAGAATCTCG
>CAMTPD010000057.1 GCA_947074265.1 uncultured Porphyromonadaceae bacterium | reverse complement strand
AGATTCTCCGGAGTGACTGGAGTTCAGACGTGTGCTCTTCCGATCTATAGCGTTTTTTTGCTGCTTCTTGATATACAATAATGCAAAATAAACGTGGCATGTGACGGGAACAAAATGGTATGTCACGGGCCATTTTGTTCCCGTCACAGACACATTTGTTCCCATGGCATGCTTATTTGTTTCCGTCACGGACCACGGTTTTTATGCCAAAACAGAACAATAACGCCTACTCACTTATCCTGCTAGAATGCGGGTTACACACTGGTTCGTTTATACTACAAACAACCCATTTGGCACTGATTTTTTTTGCGCTATGATACCATACATATATATACCCCTTAGGGGGATATATGTATGTGTAAATCATAGCCGCACATTTCGGCATCGACCCAACCGGCTCACCAAGCATACGTAAAATCACGCACGCTCGGTGAATAAAAACACTGACGCAGCGTGAGCAATTTCAATCACGCTCCGTGAGTAAATTCATTCACCATGCGTGGACAAAAACAAACCTAGCGAAACGTAAGAACACGTAAAAAGAAAGACGAATACAGACAAACAGAGACGAACACGGATTGAAGGCTATCACTTCATCATATATTCGCAATACCCAATAGGCTGCTACTACAAATCGAGTAATAAAAGCCACTCACGGTTGCCATTGTCCGTGTAAACAATGAGATTCGCTCTTTCCTATTTTGCAAGCAAAGTCCGTGCTTCTTATTGTTAAGGAATAGCCTCTGAAATTGATAGTTCGTAAAAAAAATATACTTTTGCACTTAAATGAGCAAAACGAGAAAATGAAAAGCGAAGAATCAACTATTACATGGAATGTTCCGGAGCCAACTCTCCGACGCTTACCTTGGTACCTAGCCTTTGTTAAACTACTAAAGAACAGAGGTGAAACCTACGTATCGTCTACACAGATTGCTAAGGAAATAAGCGTGGATGCTTCTCGGGTTGCCAAAGATCTATCTTTTGTTCATATTTCGGGAAAAACCCGTGTAGGTTACGAAATAGACACAATGATTGATGTCTTGGAACGTTTTCTCGGCTTTACGCAAACTCACAAAGCTGTTATTTTTGGCGTTGGTAGCCTTGGTGCGGCATTACTACATGACTCGGGACTTGCTCAATTCGGGTTGGAAGTAGTTGCCGGATTTGATGTAAATCCAAACATCGCAGGCTCTTCAATCAATGGTATTCCGGTATATCATTTCGATGATTTTGCTGAAATGCAGAAAACAATCAACGCTCAAATCGGCATTATTACTGTTCCTGTAGACAAAGCTCAGGAGGTTACTGATTTCATTATTCACGGCGGGATTAAAGCTATCTGGAATTTTACTCCTTTCCGATTACGAGTGCCGGATAATATCGTCATTCAGAACACCTCTATTTATGCTCACTTGGCAGTAATGTTTAATCGATTAAACTTCAACAATAAGTAATATGAAGATCATTGCGGTAGGAATGAATTATTCCGAACACAACAAAGAACTGAATCATACGCTTGAGCTAAAAGAGCCGACGATTTTTATGAAATCAGATTCTTCAATACTAAAAGACGGAAAACCTTTTTACATTCCGGACTTTTCGAACGAGATTCATTATGAAACGGAAGTTGTTGTAAAAATATCTCGTTTAGGCAAAAATCTTGCCGAACGATTTGCTCATCGCTACTACGAAGAAGTAACCGTAGGCATCGACTTCACGGCTCGCGATCTTCAAAACAAACTCAGAGCTGAAGGGCTACCGTGGGAAATATCGAAGGCATTTGACCACTCGGCAGTCTTAGGAACATTCATTCCTGTAACTGACTTGACCGATATTAATCAGACATCTTTCCATCTCGACATCAATGATAAATTGGTGCAACAGGGAAATACGAAAGATATGCTTTTCTCTATTGATCAGATTATCGCTTATGTAAGCAAATTCTTCACATTGAAGATTGGAGATTTGATTTATACAGGTACTCCGGTTGGTGTAGGTCCGGTTCACATCGGCGACAGACTCACCGGTTATCTCGAAGATAAGAAACTTCTCGACTTCCAAGTGAAATGATAAATACGTAACCCATGCTTTTGTTCTTCGGAATTGAATGCATGGGTTTATTTTTGCAATCAAAATAAACACCATATTATTACTATGAAGATAAGAGTAGGATTTGGATACGATGTACATGCTTTTGCCGACAATAGAGATCTATGGCTAGGTGGCATAAAAATAGATCATACACAGGGTTTGTTGGGACACTCCGATGCAGATGTGCTGATTCATGCCATTTGCGACGCATTGTTAGGTGCAGCCAATCTGCGTGATATCGGCTTTCATTTTCCCGACACAGCGGGAGAGTTTAAAAACATTGATAGTAAGATCTTGTTAGCACAAACCATGCAGTTGATCCGCGACAAAGGATTTGAACTTGGCAACATTGATGCTACAATTTGCGCCGAACGCCCTAAACTAAATCCACACATCCCGGCAATGCAAAAAGTGCTAGCTGAAGTAATGAAAGTGGAAACTGATGAAATCTCTATAAAAGCTACTACTACTGAAAAATTGGGCTTTGTAGGCAGACAAGAGGGTATTGCCGCTTATGCGACAGTGCTGATTCAAAAACACACATATTAACAAAATGAGCTTTATTTCTTACTAAATACTATCATTTAATTCTTTATGATGGTGGTATGGAAATATCTTGCTACATTTGCTGAGATAAACTAACAACTCTCACTTTTAAAAACGCTTTTTTAATTACAATTCCATGCAAAAAGGAAAACCTGTTAAATTAGTACTAGACGACGGAACTTGCTTCGAAGGAAGATCGTTTGGTTATGAGAATCCTACAGCTGGCGAAGTAGTTTTCAACACCGCAATGGTGGGTTACCCAGAAAGCTTAACTGACCCTTCGTATGCAGGACAAATTCTAACTGTAACTTATCCTTTGGTTGGCAACTACGGAGTTCCGCAGTGTACAACATCAAACGGAGTCTCAGATTTTCACGAATCAGAGAAGGTTCAAGTTAGCGGTTTAATCATCTCAGACTACTCGTTCGATTTCAGTCACTGGAATGCAGAAAGAAGTCTTGGCGATTGGCTTAAAGACAGTAAAGTTCCCGGTATTTACGGTATTGATACTCGCGAGTTGACAAAACTTTTGCGCGAAAGAGGATCAATGTTGGGTAAATTGGTGTTCTCTGATGAGAATGAAATTGACTTTATCGATCCAAACATTGAAAACCAAGTAGCAAACGTTAGCTGCAAGGAAGTGATCAATTATGGAAGTGGCGATAAAACTGTTGTAATGGTAGACTGTGGTGTAAAACACAACATCATCCGTTGCCTTACAGACCGTAACGTAAACGTGGTACGAGTGCCTTGGGATTATGACTTCTCAACATTGAACTACGATGGCCTTTTCATTTCGAACGGACCAGGTAACCCTGACCATTGTAATGTTACTGTAGACCATATCCGTAAAGCTATCAGCCAAGATAAGCCTATCTTCGGTATTTGTATGGGTAACCAACTTCTTTCTAAAGCAGGTGGTGCTAGCACATATAAATTGAAATACGGACACCGTTCACACAATCAGCCGGTAAGAATGGTTGGAACAAACAGATGTTTCATCACATCTCAAAACCATGGTTTTGCTGTAGATAATTCAACTCTTGGTCAAGAGTGGGAACCTCTATTCATTAACATGAACGACGGTACAAACGAAGGTATTAAGCACAAGACGAAACCTTTCTTCTCAGCTCAGTTCCACCCAGAAGCGGCTAGTGGTCCTACTGATACTGAATTTTTGTTTGACGACTTCATTAAAATGATTCACGAAGCCTAAGGATTTTTTATTTATCCGAAGGCTATTTTTTTACCTTGAAAGCAAAACGACATCGAAAAAGTGTCGGCGTTTCACGAAAAACAGTTTATTAAAAAGATGGCAATTAATAAAGACATAAAGAAAGTTTTGATTTTAGGATCGGGAGCTCTAAAAATCGGTGAAGCTGGAGAATTTGACTACTCTGGTTCACAGGCTTTGAAAGCGCTTCGTGAGGAAGGTATCGAAACTGTATTGATCAATCCAAATATTGCAACAGTTCAAACATCGGAAGGTGTAGCTGACAAGATTTACTTCTTGCCGGTAACTCCTTACTTCGTTGAAAAAGTTATCGCTAAAGAGCAACCGGACGGAATTCTTCTTGCTTTCGGTGGACAAACTGCTTTGAACTGTGGTGTTAAGTTATACCAATCAGGCATCCTTGAGCGCTACAACGTACAAGTATTAGGTACTCCTGTTCAGTCGATTATCGACACAGAAGACCGTGACCTGTTTGTAAAGAAACTTGACCAAATCGACGTTAAAACAATCAAGAGTCTTGCTGTTGAATCAACAGAAGATGCTTGTAAAGCTGCTGCAGAACTAGGTTATCCGGTTATTGTACGTGCTGCTTATACATTAGGTGGTCTTGGTAGCGGTTTCTGCGACAATCAAGAAGAACTTGAGAAACTTGCAGAAAAAGCGTTCGCATACTCTAATCAGCTTTTGGTTGAGAAATCACTTCGTGGCTGGAAAGAAATCGAATATGAAGTAGTACGCGATGCATACGACAACTGTATTACAGTATGGAATATGGAAAACTTTGACCGACTGGGTATCCACACAGGTGAAAGTATCGTTGTTGCTCCGTCTCAAACACTTACAAATAGCGAATACCACAAACTTCGTGAACTTGCAATCCGCATCGTTCGCCACATCGGTATCGTTGGTGAGTGTAACGTACAGTATGCTTTCGACCCATATTCTGAAGACTACCGCGTAATTGAAGTAAACGCTCGTTTGAGCCGTTCTTCTGCGCTTGCATCAAAAGCAACTGGTTATCCATTGGCTTTCGTTGCTGCAAAACTTGGTCTTGGATACGGATTGTTCGAATTGAACAACTCTGTTACAAAAACAACTTCTGCATTCTTCGAACCTGCTCTTGACTACATTGTTTGTAAAATTCCTCGTTGGGACTTAGGCAAATTCCAAGGTGTAGCAAAAGAGATTGGATCAAGCATGAAATCAGTTGGTGAAGTTATGGCTATCGGTCGCACATTTGAAGAGGCTATTCAAAAAGGTCTTCGTATGGTTGCGGGTGGTATGCACGGATTCGTTGCCAATAAAGAATTGAAGTTTGACGATCTTGAAAAAGAACTTAAAGCTCCGACAGACAAGCGTATCTTCGCTATTTCTCAAGCTTTTGCTAAAGGATACACGGTTGAGCAAATTCACGAGCTAACTCGTATCGACCATTGGTTCCTTCAAAAACTAGAATATATCTTCAAGTGCTCTAAAGAACTTGAACAATATAATAACTCAATTGAGATTCCTAAAGACTTGCTTCGCTCTGCGAAACAAATGGGATTCTCTGACTTTCAGGTTGCAAAACTTGTTTACAAGTCAACTGCTGAGATTGAAACGCATAGCTTGGATATCCGTGCAAGACGTAAAGAGTTTGGTATCGTTCCGGTTGTAAAACAAATCGATACACTTGCAGCTGAATATCCTGCACAAACGAACTACTTGTACCTCACTTACAGTGGTACTGGAAATGACATCAAATACCTTGGCGACCACCGTTCGGTTATCGTTCTTGGTTCTGGTGCATACCGTATCGGTTCTTCTGTTGAGTTTGACTGGTGTTCGGTTAACGCTTTGCAAACAATCCGCAAAGAAGGATACCGTTCGGTTATGATCAACTACAATCCGGAAACTGTATCTACAGACTACGATATGTGTGATCGCCTATACTTCGACGAACTTACGTTTGAAAGAGTTATGGATATCATCGAACTTGAAAATCCTCACGGTGTAATGCTTTCGGTTGGTGGTCAGATCCCTAACAACCTTGCAATGCGTCTTGACGAACAAAAGGTAAATATCCTTGGTACATCTGCAAAAAGCATCGACAACGCAGAAGACCGTCACAAATTCTCGAGCATGCTAGACCGTATCGGTGTAGACCAACCTCGTTGGAAAGAGCTTAGCTCTGTTGATGACGTAAACGGATTCGTTGCTGAAGTAGGTTTCCCTGTATTGGTAAGACCTTCATATGTACTTTCGGGTGCTGCAATGAATGTATGTTCGAATCACGAAGAACTGATCGACTTCTTAGCTCTTGCTGCTGATGTTTCGAAAAAACACCCTGTTGTTGTAACAGAGTTTATCGAAAACTGCAAAGAAATCGAGATTGATGCGGTTGCTGACAAAGGTGATATCGTAATGTACGCAATTTCTGAGCACATCGAGTTTGCCGGAGTTCACTCTGGTGACGCGACAATTCAGTTCCCTCCACAACGTTTGTATGTAGAGACTGTTCGTCGTATTAAGAAAGTAGCTCGTATGATTGCGAAAGAATTGAATATCTCTGGTCCATTCAATATTCAGTTCCTTGCTAAAGACAACGATATCAAAGTAATCGAGTGTAACCTTCGTGCATCAAGAAGCTTCCCATTCGTTTCAAAAGTTCTTAAGATCAACTTGATCGACCTTGCTGCTCAAATCATGCTTGGTCTTAAAGTTGAGAAACCGAACAAGAGCGAATTTGACTTGGATTATGTTGGTATCAAGGCTTCTCAGTTCTCATTCCACCGCTTGCAAAAAGCTGACCCAGTACTGGGTGTAGATATGGCTTCTACAGGTGAGGTTGGATGTATTGGAGATAATTATTACGAAGCTGTATTGAAATCTCTACTTTCTGTGGGATATTCAATTCCAAAGAAAAATGTTCTGATTTCTTCAGGTCCTACAAAATCGAAGGTAGACTTGCTTGAAGCAGCTCGTAAACTTCAAGAAAAAGGATATAACTTATTCGCAACTGGCGGTACACATCGTTTCCTTGCTGAAAACGGTGTAGCAACTACACAAGTTTACTGGCCTAGTGAAGGTAAGACTCCTTCAGCTCTTGATATGATCAAAGAGAAACAAATAGACATGGTTGTTAACATTCCAAAGAATCTTACACAAGACGAATTGAAGAATGGATATACAATCCGTCGTGCAGCAATTGACTACAACATTCCATTGTTGACAAATGCTCGTTTGGCTTCTGCTTTCATCAATGCATTCTGCAACATGAGCGAAGACGATATCCAAATCAAACGTTGGGACGAATACAAATAAGACAATTCTTATTAAATATAGAAAGTCACTATCATTCAGTTGGTAGTGACTTTTTTTTTTCACATCTTTGAGTCGAATCCGAAGTAGTCACACATCTATTATCATTTGTAGAGATGGTGTCTATGTCTTATTTATGAGAGATGTTGAATTCTCTAAAGCTTTGAAAGATGAAGAAATACGTGTTGACTCAAGCATCATT
>CAMTPD010000056.1 GCA_947074265.1 uncultured Porphyromonadaceae bacterium | reverse complement strand
ATGTATTGGTAGGAAGTGCGCCCGATGCAAATTATTTATTGATCAAGTGTGAAGTAATCGAATCGGAATATTCCATCTAAGAAGACTATTGGATCGAAGCGGTAGAACATGCCGATAGTGCCGGAGTCGATATCGTAAGTTCGTCGTTAGGATATTGGGATTTCAAGAATACCCCCGAAGGCTATACCCGTGAACACCTTACAGGAAAGCACGCATTTATTTCCGGAGCTGCATCCAAAGCAATCGATAAAGGCATGCTGCTGGTAGTAAGTGCCGGCAACGAAGGAGGTACTACTTGGCGTAACGTAACTTTTCCGTCAGATGCCGACAACGTATTAGCAGTAGGAGCCATCGATAAGAAAAAGAAAAAAAGTATATTTAGCTCCGCCGGAGCACAAGGCAAAGTAAAACCCGAAGTGGTATCGCTCGGAAGCGAATGCGCCGTGTACAATGCCAAAGGACAAATCGAACTCGTCGACGGCACCTCTTTCGCAACACCCATCCTTGCCGGATGGATCTCGTGTCTTTGGCAGGCATTGCCTTCGCTCACCAATCGCGAAATTTACCGGTTGGTCGTCGAAAGCTCCTCATTATATAATAAGCCCGATGCCGATATCGGATATGGAATACCCGATATGCAAAAGGCCTATAAATCGGGCCTACGCCTCGAACATCAAAAGAAGAACTGATGGAACGTAAAGAATTCACACTCGTCGAACTCAATGGACTAGTTCGCGCAAGCATAAAACGATCTTTTCCCGACACTTGTTGGCTACGCGCCGAAACCAGTGACGTGAGGATCAACAGCTCGTCGGGACACTGCTATCTCGAATTTGTAGAGAAAGATCCCCGCAGCGGACAAATATTGGCAAAGGCCAGAGGCTCTATCTGGTCGCGCACCTTTCAAATGATTCGTCCTTACTTTGAGGGACAAACCGGGCAACGCTTTGCCTCGGGCATGAAGGTATTGGTAAAGGTTTCGGTCGACTTTCACGAACTCTACGGGTTTGGACTCACCGTGCACGACATCGATCCGTCGTATACCCTCGGCGACATGGCCCGTCAGCGACAAGAAATCATCAAGAAGCTACAAGAAGAAGGGATACTGACACTCAACAAAGAGCTCGAATTGCCTACACTTGTTCAGCGCATCGCCATCGTAACCTCGCCCACGGCGGCCGGTTATGAAGACTTCCTCAATCAGTTGCATCACAACAAACAAGGCTATAAGTTTTACACCAAGTTGTACCCCGCCATCATGCAGGGAGACAAGACAGCCTCGTCGGTAATCGAAGCGTTGGACAAGATTTGTCTCAACCTCGACGACTACGATGCCGTGGTAATCATTCGCGGTGGGGGTGCAACCTCCGAATTGAATGCCTTCGACAATTACGAACTGGCAGCCAATTGCGCACAATTTCCTTTGCCCCTGATTACGGGGATTGGGCACGAACGCGACGACACGGTGATCGACCTCGTGGCAAATGTAAGAGCAAAAACCCCTACGGCAGTAGCCGAATTCCTGATCGGAAGGATGAGTGAGGCCGAAGAACGGATGCTGATCTTGCAACAACGATTGCTCGATCTCACTACGATCAAACTCACAGAAGAGAAAGGTTTCTTGCAAGCCGTAAGCGCACGACTTCCCGGACTCGTGCAATCGTGGCTGCATCAACACAATGCCGGATTGCAGTTGTTGCAACGTGGCGTAAACACCGCTTCGCACTCGTTCTTGGCAGATAAAAGATATACGCAAGATATGATGGTGCGTCGCTTGCCCGACACTGCTTTCGCGATGATCAATAAAGGGAAACAAGAACTCGCAATGGCCGCCCAACAAATGAAAGGAGCCATGAGCAATCAGATCGTAACCCGTACGCACGAGCTCGGCATGTTGGAGCAATTCGTGCAAATGGCTTCGCCCGATTATATTCTCAAACGCGGATACACCATCACCGTACACGAAGGAAAGATTGTAAAGAACGCAACCGATCTCAAAGGTGGAGACAAGCTAGTGACCCGCTTTAAAGACGGAGAAGTAACAAGTATTGTAGAATCATAAAGACATTATATAGTATGGCAAAGAAAACTGAAACATACAACGAGGCTATTGATAAACTAAGAACAATAGTAGCCGAAATAGAAAAGAATGATCTCGATGTAGATCTTCTTTCCGACAAAGTAAAAGAAGCTTCACGCTTGATAAAGCTCTGCAAAGAAAAGCTTTACAAGGCCGATGAAGAAGTAAAGAAAATCCTTGAAGAATTAGACTAATGGATAAATACGTAGTAATTGTTGCCGGCGGAAAAGGTCTTCGCATGGGCAAAGACATTCCCAAGCAATTTTTACCAATATGCGGAAAGCCGGTTTTAATGCACACGATCAGCCAGTTTTACGAATATGCAGCCGACATGGGCATCATATTGGTACTACCTGCCGATCAGCACGACTATTGGCAATCGCTTTGCAAAGAATACGATTTTGAGATTCCACATACCGTGTGCAACGGTGGCGAAACGCGCTTTCACTCTGTAAAGAACGGACTGAAACTCGTGCCCGAAAATGCAATCGTAGGAATACACGACGGCGTGCGTCCTTTCGTAAAGCAAGGGGTGTTGGAACAAGCCTATGCCATTGCCAAAGGCGAAAAAGCCGTAGTACCTGTAATACCTGTGATAGACTCGCTTCGCAAGAAAAAAAGCGACAGTTCGAGCGTATCGATCAACCGTGCCGGTTATGTATTGGTGCAAACTCCGCAAGTGTTTGATGCAGAGATGCTGCACCAAGCTTATGCATGCGAGTACGAAGACCATTTTACCGACGACGCGTCGGTGGTAGAGGCTTTCGGCCAACCGATACATACGATTCAGGGAAATCGCGAAAACATCAAAATAACAACAACCTATGACTTGATTGTTGCAGAGGCCCTTTGCAACGCAACCGATTTGTGGAAATAAACGAATGAAACTTTCTGACAGAGATATAACTTACTTGCAAGGAGTGGGACCCAAGCGCGCCGAAGTCTTGAAAAAAGAGATCGAGGTGGCTTCGTTTGAGGATCTGCTCTACTACTTCCCGTACAAATACATCGACCGTAGTCGCTTTTATTACATTCATGAAATTGACGGCAACATGCCGTTTATACAGATTCGAGGCCGTTTTCTCTCGTTCGAAACGATAGGAGAAGGGCGCACGCGTCGCATGGTGGCAAAGTTTTCCGACGGGCGAAGCGTGATTGACATCGTGTGGTTTAAAGGTCTCAACTTTGTAACCAACAAGATTAAAGTAAACAAGGAGTATATCGTGTTTGGGAAGCCTACCGCGTTTGGCAGCAAATACAACATTGCTCACCCCGACGTAGACCCGATCGAAGAGGCCGACAAAGTAGCTGCGGGACTTACACCGTTCTACAATACGACCGAGAAGATGAAGTCGAATTACCTCAATTCGAAAGCCATTCAGTCGCTCGAGTTTGCCCTTTTTCAGACCCTTCAATGGCGTTTCGACGAAACCCTCACGCCGGCGGTAATCAACCGAGCCAAGGTAATCGACCTGAGCAGTGCCTTGAAAGGAATTCACTTTCCCGAGTCGACACGTCAGCTCAACGATGCCCAGTTTCGATTGAAGTTTGAGGAGCTGTTTTTCATTCAGCTCAACATCCTTCGTTACACCAAGCAGCGACAAGCAAAGCTCAAAGGTGTGGTATTTACGCGCGTAGGAGAGATCTTTCATCATTTCTACGAACACAACCTGCCCTTTACACTGACCAACGCACAAAAGCGTGTCGTGAAAGAAATCCGCAAGGATATGGGAAACGGCAAGCAGATGAACCGATTGGTGCAAGGGGATGTAGGGAGCGGAAAGACACTTGTGGCGCTGTTGTGTATGCTTATCGCACTCGACAATGGTTTTCAAGCTTGCCTCATGGCGCCTACCGAAATTCTTGCCAATCAGCACTATGAAACCATCCGTGAGTTTCTGAAAGGGATGGATGTGAATGTGCGTTTGCTTACCGGTAGTACCAAGAAAAAGGAACGAAACGAACTATTTCCGGCTTTGGAGAAAGGGGAGATTCAGATCCTGATCGGTACACATGCGCTGATCGAGGATACGGTGAATTTTCACAGACTCGGCTTGGTGGTGATCGACGAACAGCACCGTTTTGGGGTGGCACAGCGTGCAAAACTCTGGACCAAAGCGACCGAAGTGCCGCACATCTTGGTGATGACCGCGACTCCGATACCGCGAACGCTGGCAATGACCTTGTATGGCGACCTCGACGTGTCGGTGATCGACGAACTTCCTCCGGGCAGAAAGCCGATCCAAACCGAGCATCGATACGACAACAAACGTGCTTCTTTGTACAAGTTTCTCGAGTCGGAAATCACCAAAGGGCGCCAAGTATATATGGTGTACCCGCTGATCGAAGAAAACGAAAAGCTCGACTATAAAAACCTCGAATCGGGGTTTGAAACCATGAAGGAGGTATTCCCGCAATTCAATGTAAGCATGGTGCACGGCCGCATGAAGCCGGCCGAAAAAGACTTCGAAATGCAGAAGTTTGCCTCGGGTGAGTCACAAATTCTTTTGGCCACCACAGTGATTGAAGTAGGAGTAAACGTGCCCAATGCCTCGGTGATGGTGATCGAGAGTGCCGAACGTTTCGGCCTTTCGCAGCTGCATCAGTTACGCGGGCGGGTAGGACGTGGTGCCGAACAATCTTATTGTATGCTGATTTCGTCTCACAAACTCTCCAACGATACCCGAAAGCGTCTCGAGATCATGGTAAACAGTACGGATGGTTTCGAAATTGCCGAAGCCGACTTGAAATTGCGCGGTCCCGGCGACTTGGAAGGTACGCAGCAGAGCGGACTTCCGGTGAGCTTGAAGATTGCCGACCTTGCTGCCGACGGACAGGTGCTGCAATTGGCGCGCGACATTGCCTTTGAAGTGCTTGACGACGATCCCGATCTTTCGAAACCTCACAACCGCTTGCTTGCAGAGCGACTCAAACATTTGTTTGCGAAAAAGATCAACTGGGGACTTATCAGTTGATTTGTGTAAAATATCCAATCAGCCTCCCGTTGGAAGGAGGCTTGTTGATAGCGCATGTTATCCTTTACGATGGCATGCGCTATTTTTAGTTGCAACGACGGCTAAGTTGCGTTGTCGTAAAAGTTAAGCTTAGACACGTACGTGTGCACAACTTAGACAGGTATATGACAAGAATGCGTCACGACCGTGTACACATCTTAGACACGTACCTGTCTAAGCTTAATCTTCACGTTGGGTGTTTTTATTCCATTGGTGTATATTTATTAGGATTGGTAAAGATTCGACCTCCTTATTGTTAAATTGACTTTGTCTGTTAACATCTCATTTCATCTTGCAAAGCTTTCGGTATGTTTTACGACATAAAGGTTCGTAATTGCTGATTTTTTTCAATAATAAAGTTGCACGCTTGAAGAAAATATCCGAAATTTGAGATGTTAACAATTTTAAGGCGAAAAATGGCTACTTACTCTATTATGGAAAAGACGCTTGTTATATTAAAGCCCTCTGCAGTTCAGAGAGGATTAATCGGAGATATTATAACCCGTTTTGAGAGAAAAGGTCTTCACATTACCGGAATGAAAATGGTCTGGCTAAGTGATGAGTTATTAACCGAACATTACGGACACCTAAAGGAGAAAAGTTTCTTCAAACGTATCAAAGACGCCATGCGGATATGTCCCGTTGTGGTTATGTGTCTTGAAGGTGTAGACGCTGTAAGTGTAGTACGCATCATGGCAGGAACGACAAATAGTCGCGTCGCTGCTCCCGGCACAATACGAGGTGATTTTAGTATGAGTATTCAGGAGAATATCATACATGCTTCAGATTCTTTAGCAACAGCCGAAGTTGAGATAAGAAGGTTTTTCGCAGATAATGAATTGTTCGAGTATGTGCCCCAACTAATGGGTAGCTTATACGCTAATGATGAAATTTGAAAACTAACATTTAATGGAGTTTAGAAAGATATTTAGTGTTGGACTAATTGTAGGAATCTTCTCTGCAGTTGCCATCAACGTACAAGCCCAGGCTTTATCCATCACAAACCCTTCTGTAGAAAAGGTAGAAACAGCAATCTCGCAAATCCTTGCCGATCGTGTTTCGTTCAAGAAAGATATGTTTAAAATCGACTCTCTTTCTATGGTTGATTTGATGGAGCAAGAAGCAATTCTTTTTCCGGCCGACGACGTTTATGCTTCTGTTTGGGAAAACCAATACGTAGATCCATACAAAAGACACAACGTTACTATTCCTGATTCATTCAAAATCGATTGTTCGAAGTATGTTGCACCTCACACGGGGCATGTAACTTCAAAGTTTGGACCTCGCAGACGCAGAATGCATAAAGGGATTGACCTGAAAGTTCAGGTAGGCGATACGATTCGTGCCGCTTTTGACGGTAAAGTTCGTGTAAAGTATTATGAGCGTCGTGGATATGGTTATTACCTAATCGTACGTCACACCAACGGTCTTGAAACTGTGTACGGACACCTTTCTAAATTTCTTGTAGAACCAAATCAAATTGTAAAGGCCGGACAACCGATCGCACTTGGTGGTAACACTGGTCGTTCTACCGGTTCTCACCTTCACTTCGAAGCTCGTTTCTTAGGTCAGGCAATCAATCCGGCCGAAATCTTTGACTTCGAAAACTACGTTGCACACAAAGATGAATTTGTATTCCGCAAAACGAAAGCTCGTACTGCAACAAGTGGTACTTACGCATCGGCAGCAGGCGGCGGAGCTTCGGGCGATGTATACGTTATTCGCAGCGGTGATACGCTCGAACGTATTGCGCGTAGATGTGGAACAACCGTGAAGAAGTTGTGTGCAAACAACAACATCACGCCTACTACTACTTTACGTATTGGTAGAAAGCTAAACTTGTAAGATATTCAAAAGCAATAGCTATAAATAAAGGCACGGAAGCATAGGCTTCTGTGCCTTTTTCATGATTTTTCTTATCTTTGCCGTATACATATAAAGCTATGAACGATACGAAAACACAGTTTGACCAAATCTTTGCGATTTGTCGTGATCTTTTCGAAAAGAAACTAAAGGACTATGGTCCGTCGTGGAGAATAATGCGTCCGGTATCTGTTACTGATCAGATATTTATCAAAGCCAACCGTATTCGAAGCCTCGAAACAAAAGGGGTAAATAAAGTAGGCGAAGGTGTTGTTCCGGAGTTTATAGCGATTGTAAATTATGGTATCATCGGTCTTATTCAGCTCGAATTGGGATTTTCAGATACAACAGATATTACGCCCGAACAGGCAATGGCGTTGTATGATAAATACATGACAAAGACCAAAGAATTGATGTATGCAAAGAATCACGATTATGGTGAGGCTTGGAGAAGCATGCGTATCAGCTCTTATA